>JACCVM010000252.1 GCA_013698135.1 Euzebyaceae bacterium
AGCTCAGGCCGCTGGCCGCAGAGGACCCGTGGGCCGACTACGCGCTGCCGTCGCTGTCGCTGCTGCGCAGCGGGCGCGCCGCGCCGGGCAACAAGCGGACGCTGGATCAGATGACGCGCGCGCTGGAGCACACCCTGCACCAGTTCGGCGTCGACGCGCGCGTCGCCAGGGTGACGCGCGGACCGACGGTGACCCGCTTCGAGCTGAGCCTTGGCGACGGGGTCCGTGTTGGCGCGGTGACCAAACTGGGCGACGACATCTCCTACGCCCTGGCCACCGCGGAGATCCGCATCGTCGCGCCCATCCCCGGCAAGTCTGCCATCGGCATCGAGGTGCCCAACCGCGACCGGGACCTGATCACGCTCGGCGACGTGCTGCGCTCACCCGAGGCGGCCAACCAGCACCATCCGCTGACCGCCGGAATCGGCGTGGACATCGCCGGCAACCCGGTCCTGGTCAACCTGGCCACGATGCCCCACCTGCTGATCGCCGGCGCCACCGGGTCGGGCAAGTCGGTGACCATGAACGACATCGTCACCAGCGTGGTCATGCGATCCTCGCCGGCGCAGGCGCGCATGATCCTGATCGACCCCAAGCGTGTCGAGCTCAATCACTACGAGGGCATCCCGCACCTGCTCACTCCGGTGGTGACCGACCCAAAGCGGGCCACCGAGGCGCTGGCGTGGACGGTCAGGGAGATGGAGGAGCGCTACGAGCGCCTCGCCCTGCTGGGCTACCGCAACATCGACACCTACAACGCGGCGGTTCGTGACGGCACGATTCGCGCCGCGCCGGCCCTGTCCGGTCGCAGCGACGAAACGTGGCAGTTGCTGCCCTACATCCTGCTGGTCATCGACGAGTTGGCCGACCTGATGATGGTTGCGCCTCGCGACGTCGAGGGTGCCATCGTGCGGATCGCCCAGATGGCCAGAGCGGTTGGCATCCACCTCGTCGTGGCGACCCAACGGCCGTCGGTGGATGTCGTGACCGGGCTGATCAAGGCCAACATCCCCTCGCGGATCGCCCTGGCGATGGCCACCCATGCCGACAGCCGCACGATCTTGGACTCCGGCGGTGCCGAAAAGCTCGTCGGGCACGGCGACATGCTGTTCCTGCCGGCCAACGCCAGCAAGCCGCACCGCCTCCAGGGCTGCTTCATCGACGAGGCCGAGATCGAGCCGATCGTCGGCCACTGCAAACGACAGCGGGCGGTCGATTACACCTCCGGCATCGTTCGCTCGGGGCACCAGGCGTCCTTCGCCGACATCACCGGCGACGACGCCTCCGACGAGGAACTGACCCGCGCCGCCATGGACCTGGTGGTGCGGTCGGGCCTCGGCTCCACCTCGATGCTGCAGCGCAAGCTCAAGGTCGGCTTCGCCCGCGCGGGCCGGCTGATGGACGAGCTGGAGACGATGGGCGTGGTCGGTCCGTCCGAAGGCCCCAAGGCCCGTGCCGTCCTCATGAGTGTCGACGAGTTCGAGCAGCGCGACGACCTGGACGCCTAAGACACAGCTTCGCCCGGCGCCAGGTATCGGTAGGCCGCCGTTGGTGTCCGCTGTCAGCCAGGCGTTGACGCCGTCGAGTCCCCGTTCGTTGAGTTGGGCGTCATGGATCGCGAACGTCCGCTGTGGCTTGATCGCCTTGACGAAGTCGATCGCCTCGTCGGTCCGCAGCCACGACCCGTGTACCGGCACCAGCAGGGTCTCGATCGGCTGGGCTGGAACGTGGAGGGCATCGCCGGGGTGATACAGGCCATCATCGACGATGTAGCCAAGGTTGGCGCAGTCGGGCTGCCGGTCGTAGATGAAGGCATGCCGCGCCCCGACCGCCTGCACCTTGAGACCCGCGGCGGTGCACTCCTGGCCGGAGGTCATCGGGATGACCGTCAGGCCACGGGTCGCCTCCAGTCTGGCGATCCGGGCGTCGACGGGCGCGTAGACGGGGACCCCCAGCCCGGCCAGTCGGAGGACATCGACATGATCGACGTGCTCATGGGTGACGAGCACCGCGTCCGCGCCGAGCAGGGCGCGCGGCTCGCTCCAGATTCCCGGGTCGATGACTAGGACGCCGCCATCCTGTTCGAGCCGTACGCAGGCGTGGGTGTACTTGGTGATCTGCATGGTGGTGAACCTATGACGGACCGGCCGCGCCGCAAGCCAGCGATGCGACGGTCGGGCGTCCGGGCCGGTAGTCCTTAGTTTTCCAGGGCGCGCTGCGCGGCCGCGAGCAGCCCGAGACCACCACCGGCGTGCTTGCGCGTCGCGGCAGCGATCGCCGCGACGCTGATCAGATGGTCGGGGCGGTGTAGCACCGTGGCCGTGTCGCCGGTACCGATCTCGCCTTCGTTGATGATGCGCAGGTAGGCGCCAGGGCGTGCGGCGGCAGCGAAGCGGCGGACGAAGCGCTGGTCGCCCATGCGGATGCCAAGCTTGAAGCACGGCGTCCGAGGCATCGTCACCTCCAGCACTGCGCTTCCCACCGCCCAACGCTCCCCGACCAGTGCCGCGCTGACGTCGAGGCCAAGCAGCGTGAGATTCTCGCCGAGTAGCGCAGGCGGCATCGGTCGATCTAGCTGCGCGGTCCACCAGACGAGATCTTCCCCGGCGTAGGCGTACACCGCCTTGTCCCGCCCACCGTGATGTCTGCGGTCAGCCTGGCGGTCACCGTCAACTCGGTCGCCAGCGAGCGCGACCCGTCCGTCAACCGGCGACTTGTAGATCCCCGTCAGGATCGTCTTGCCCCGCCACCGCGATGGCTGCGGCTCACCGACGTTGACCGACACCACGCAGCCGTGATCTGGCGCGCTCACCCAAGATCCTCTCACCGGCTGCGTCCACAGCCTAGTGGAGTTGTCCGGTCAGCGTCCCGGCGCCAGGGTCAGGTCGCTGCGGCTAACCCCGTACGTGGAGCGGGTGCGGGTCCGGACGCTGATGTCCGTTGCGGCACCCGCTCGTGGGGACCGGTGAGGTTCCTGCTGGAGCGGGTGCGCGTTCGGATGCTGGTGTCCGTTGCCGCACCCGCTTGTGAGGAGCGGTGGGGCTTCTGCTGGAGCGGGTGCGCGTTCGGACGCTGATATCCGTTTCGGCACCCGCTTGTGGGCGGACCGCAGACGGGGACCGGTGGGGGAGAGCGCGTCGTCCTGGGACGGTTAGGCGACTCGCGCCGGCTGGATCACCGCCGGCGCCAAGGCGGCGGCGGTGGCGGGAAGACGCACGCTGAACGTCGAGCCCACACCCAGCATCGAGTCAACACCGACGTCGCCGCCGAGGGCGCGCGCCAGCGCCCGGACGATGTACAGCCCAAGGCCTGCGCCGCTGGTGGTCATGACCAAGGGGTCCTCCACGCGCTCGAACCGTTCAAAGACGCGCTCGCGATCCTCGGGCGGGATGCCACGACCACGGTCGGTCACCGCCAGCAGCACCCACTCGCCGTCCTCGGCGAGACGCACGTCCACCCGTGTCCCCGCCTCGGAGAACTTGCAGGCGTTGCCGACTAGGTTGTCCAGGATCTGCCGCATCCGGATGGGGTCGGTGACCGTCGCCAGCGTCTCGGGCGCGTCCAAGGCGATCTCGTGGTGGGGGTGAACCGCAGGAAACTGCTCGGTGGCCTCCCGGGCCAAGGCGGCCAAATCGGTCGGCGCCGCTCGCACCCGCGGAGCCGCCTCGCCCGCCGAGGACAGCTGTCCGACGAGCAGCAGGTCCTCCACCAGGCTCGTGAGGTGGTCGGAGCCGTGCTCGATCTGAGCCAGCAGCTGCTCCCGACGGTGTGCGGGCACCCGCTCCCAGCGGCGACGCAGCAGCTGGGCATTGCCCTTGATGGGGGTCAGCGGCGTGCGTAGCTCGTGGCTGACGATCGACAGCATGTCGTCCTTCGTGCGCGCGACCCGCCGCTCGGCGGTGACGTCGTGCACGACGGCGACCCGCAGCTCGCCGTGCGCGCGATCGCGCACGGTCGAGACCGACACCCGCCAGACCCGTTCACTGTCGCCGCCACCGCGTACGACGTCGTGCACGCCTTCGCTGGCCCACGGGCCGTCGCCGAGCACCTCGGTAGCGGGAAGGTGCAGCGCGGCCAGGCCGTCGACCTGCGCCAGCGCCGCCATCGCCGGATTGCACAGCCGCACCAGCCCGTCGGCGTCCAGCACGAGGATGCCGTCACCGGTGCCGTCGACGACCGCGCCGAGGGTCGCCCGCTCCTGGCGCAGGAAGGTCGCGGCGACCGACCGCTGAGCGTGCACGCGGGCCGAGGCGGCCAAGCGTTCCAACCACTCGCGCCCCTGTCCGCGCGGGTCCAGCTCACCCGACCACACGACCAGCACGGCGTCGCCAAGGCCCAGTGCGACGCACTCGCCGGCGACGGCCAACCCCAGCGCCCTCGCCTGCGTGACCAGCGGCAGCGGCAGCGTCGCCTCGACCGGGCAGGGTCCGCTGTCCGCAGGCACCTCGCCGAGCCACATTCCGTCGCGCCACACTGCCGCGTTGCTGCCCAGGATCGTTCCGACGCCGGCGATCAGGGCGGTCCGCACCTGGTCCGGGTCGGCGGCATCGCCGAGGCGGTGCTCGACCTCGACGAAGGCCTGCGAGCGCTCACGATCGACGCGAGCGCGCACCTCCTGCCGGTAGGCGGCATGCAACAGCACCAGCGGCACCACCAGCGTCGGCAAGGCCCAAGGATGGAAGGTGAACAACAGCACACCCAGCAGCCCGAGGCAGGCGTTGCCGGCGGCGAGCAGCGCTGCGGTGCCGATCATCCGGCGCATCGTGACGGCGAAGTCGTCGCCGCTGGTGGTGGCGATGATGCCGGCGACGGTCACCGTGTTGACCACCAGGAACAGCGCGACGCCGATGGCGGCCGCCCCGACAGCCGAGGGTCCAACCGGGCCGGGGCGAGGAGCCAGCAGCTGGACCACCAAGGTCGCGGTGGCGGCTCCCGCCACGTACTGCGCAACGTTGAAGGCGAGCTTGACCAGCCGCTGACGCTCAAGCAGCTGCCAGGCGGTGATCGCCAGCACCGCAGCAACCAGCACGGTCGTCGGTGGCGCCAGCAGGAGCCCTGCCGCCAGCGTCGCGTCACCAAGGGTGAAGCGGGCGGTGCCACCGCGCCGGTAGGGAAGATCAACGCGGATGGCTTCCCCACCCGCGATGGCGGTGGCAAGCAGCACGACGTCGAGGATGGACGGCAGCGTCGCATCGACGGTGACCGCCGCCACCGCCAGACCGACCGCGACCGCCGCCGTTGCCTGGACCAGCCGGCGCGCGGCCAGAGGCAGGGCAGCGACGGGAGGGCGATGCGTCCTGGACAGTGCCGGGATCACGAGGCGGTCATCGACCAGCTGTCCCCGGCCCAGCGCACCGCCGCCCAGCGCACCGCTGCCCAGCGCACGGCGGTCCAGCGCACCGCGGCCCAACGGACGGCACCGAAGTCGTCGCCGTTCCACTGTCCACCCACCCAGCCGTCTCCGGCCCAGCGGACCGCCCCCCACTGCGCGGGCTCCCAGTCCTCGTCCCCCCAGTGGTCGCCAGCCCAGCGAACCGCGGCCCAGCGCACGGCGGCCCAGCGGACCGCGGCCCAGCGCACAGCCTGCGGAGAGGCGAACCCGTCGTTGTGGTCGTAGCCCTTGCCGTGGCCCCAGCCGTTGCCCTTGCCGTGATCCCGACCCTCCCCCCGGCCCCGGCCGCGGCCGGAGCCCTTGCCCGGATCTGCGGCCAGCGCCGCTGCCACGGTGTCCACCGCATCCAGCTGGCCGCCGGCAGCCAGCAGCGCGTCGGTCAGGGCATCGCCGTCCAGGTCGGGCCGAGCCGAGGAGGCCAGCGCGGCCACGCCGGCCGCCAGGGCGGTCGACATCGACGTACCGCTGCCGCGAAACAGCCCCTCGTCGCTGACGGCGTCGGGATAGCTGCGAGCGATCACTGAGTCAAGCGGTAATGAGCCCACGTTGCGCACGCCGGAGGCGAGCAGGTCAGGTTGGGCGTCTCCGTTGCGGTCGAGGCCCGAGGCGGAGAAGGCGGCCGGCACGTCGTCGTCCCGGGCAGGAGTCCCTTGGTCGTCGATGGCGCCAACGGATACCGAACCGGGGCTGGTGGCCGGCGAGGCGAGGGCGCCGGGGCCATCATTGCCCGAGGCGGTCACCACCAGGACGCCGTCGGCGGCCAGCCGCTCGATGCCCCGGTCCAGCAGCTGCGCGGCTTCGGTGTCAGGGTCGACCGCGAGGGCGAGAGCGGCGACGCGGATGCCCGCTGCGCGGCCAGGGCCGTCCAGCCACTGCAGCGCCGACAGCACCGAGCCCAGCGTGGTGGTGCCGTCGGGCCCGGCGACCTTCAGCGAGAGAATCCCCGCCTCGGGGGCGACGCCGCTCGCGAGGGGTCCGCGACCGGCGATCAGCGACGCCAGGAACGTCCCGTGCCCATACCCGTCCCCGCCGCCGGTCCCGCTGAAGTCGATCTCACCCGCGACCGCACCGTCCAGCGCCGGGACGGCAGCCACCCCGGTGTCGATCAAGGCGACCACGGCGCGCCTTCCGCCAGCGGAGTCTGCCCAGGCCTGTGGAGCGCGCGTGCTGGTCACGCCACTGTCCAGCTGCAAGCCCGAATCCGGGTCGACATCTGTGAGGGACTCCCAGCGCAGTCCCGCGCCGGTGTCGAGCGCGGTGTCGGGCGCCGCGGAGCCCGTGACGACGAGCGCGCCGGCCACCGGGAGTGGCTCGGCGATCACTGCGCCGGCGGGTAGCGGGTCGGTGGCGAGCTGCAGCCAGCTCACGCGCTGCGGTTCGAGGGGAACCAACAGGGTGGCCACCAACGTCAACAGCAGTGCAGCACACATTGCCTGCATGGGCCGCAGTGGCCGGGCGATGAGTTCCATGGCGCTCCCTGGGACGAAAGGATCAGGTGCCGTTACGGAAAGTGATCGGGAGCAGGAGCACCTCGCTGCAGGGTCATTCCTGCATATCACCCGAATGGGCTAGTCCGCTTTGCCCCAGATTTAGCCGGTCAGGTGGGCTACGCTGCCGGACCGGCCTCGGGCCGCAGACAGGGGTCGTTGATGCGCAAGGCCACAGCCGTGGCGGCGCTGCACCGGCAGCGCCTCGCCACCATCTCATTGCTGGCGTCGTTGCCTGACGCAGCCTGGGAATGTCCGGGCGAAGCGGGCGACGGGCTGAACGTGCACGGCTTGGCGGCGCATCTCGTGGTTGCCGACGAGGCGCTGTTGGTGAGCCGGTGGCTGTCGGGCCGAGAGGGTGCCCGCCGGCTGGCCAACGTGATCGGCTGGCACGACGGCGGGCTCGCGCCCTGGTCCAGCGCTTCGCCGGGCGAGGTCCTCGCGGCGCTGGCTCGAAACGGCGATCGGGTCGCCGCCATGGTGCGCGCCACCCCCAGCGCCGCCGTGAACCTGCGGGCACCCGGCGCGCAAGGGCGCCGCTCGTTCCTGTTGCAGGCGCTGGGCCGTCGGGTGCTGCACGAGTTCGCGCACCGCGACGACATCGCAGTGGTGGCCAGTGCCGCCGGTGATCTCGAGGCGCCGAGCCGGCCCGTGGCCGACGCGCTGGCCTTCACGGTGCTCCAGCAGCTGCCGGTCGAAGTTCTGCCGACCGTCGCCGTGGACAGCGGGGTGGTGCGCCTCGCCATCGACCCGATGGGCGCAGACGCCCGCCCGCCGCCGCTGCGCTCCGCGGCTCCGCCCGGACGGCGGACCTGGAGCTTTGACTTCGCGCGCAAGCAGTACGGCCCGAGGGTGTCGGCGCGGCCGGACGCCACCATCGTCGTTGCCGCTGACGCGCTGGCCTTGCTGCACACCGGGCGACGTTGCTGGCGAGCGCTGGCCCCAGCGCAGCTGTCCGTCGCCGGCGACACGGCGCTGGCCGCCGTCCTGCTCGACGCGGTCGCCGCGCCCCGCCCCGCCAGCGGTTGTCGAACCGCTCCGGCGGCCTGACCCCAGCGGTTGGGCCAGCCAGGTCGCCAGTCCCGCCACTCCTATACTGGCCTCGCCACCCCCCAGGAGGCAGCCAGCCGCTCACAGGAAGTCGTTCCTCCCACCATGGCCACCGGTATCGGCGAGACGCTGCGGGCCGCCCGCCGCCAACAAGGTGTGGCGTTGTCGGATGCGGTGGCCCAGACGCGAGTGCGCGAGTCCTACCTCACCGCGCTGGAGGAGGAGAACTTCGCCGTCCTCGGCGGACATGTCTACGCCAAGGGCTTCTTGCGCAGCTACGCGCGGTTTCTCGGCCTGGATCCCGAGCCCCTCGTGGAGGCCTACCGCGCCGAGCACGAGCAGGCCGACGACCTGGCGCCGCTGGCCCAACGCCAGCCGGCCGTCGCGATGCACTCCCAGCGGCCCCCTGCGCTGATCGTCGGGTTGGGCGTGGTCGCCCTGGTGATCGTTGCGCTGTTCGTCATTGGCCTCGGCGCCGACAGCCGGCCCGGTTCCGACGTGGTCCTTGGAGCACCTGAGCCGGTCCGCACCTCCGAACCGGCCCAAGCCGATGGGCGGTCGCAGACTCGGCCCAGCGAGCGCTCCCGCACTGAGCGTGCTCGGCCTCGCGGGCGCGAGCGGCCTCGCCAGGAGCCCGATCGAGAGCCGAACCGCGAACCGACCGGAGTTCCCGTGCCCAACACCGATCCCACCGAGCAGGTGAGCGGCGACGGCGTGGAGCTGGAGCTGGCGAGCACGGGCGGTGACTCCTGGATGCGGGTGACGGTCGACGGCGTGGAGCAATTCGAAGGCGTGCAGCCCCGGGGGCAGAGCGAGTCCTACTCGGGACAG
Organism: Euzebyaceae bacterium; assembly: GCA_013698135.1. Classification (GTDB taxonomy): domain Bacteria; phylum Actinomycetota; class Nitriliruptoria; order Euzebyales; family Egibacteraceae; genus JACCTL01. The sequence continues at coordinate 8,761 of JACCVM010000252.1, forward strand.
TCGATCACGGTGCGCATCGGTGACGCGGGGGTGGTCGAGGTCACCGTCAACGGGCAGGAGCGCGGACATCTCGGCACCCGCCGGCAGGTGGTGGACAAGACGTACACCGTGGCGGGGTCAGCGTGACCTACTCCGTGGCGGGGTCGGCATGACCTACTCCGTGGCGGGGTCGGCATGACCAAGCCGACCGTGACCGGCGCGGGCTCGGTCGCGGTGGTCACGCTGGGGTGTGGGCGCAACGAGGTGGACTCTGACCAGGTGGCTGGCGCCCTTGGCGCCGCGGGCTTCCCGCTGGTCGCCGACCCCGACGACGCCGACCTCGTCCTGGTGAACACCTGCACCTTCATCGCCCCTGCGCGCCAGGAGTCGATCGAGGTGGTGCTGGACGCCTGTGACACCGACCGGCCCGTCCTCGTCATCGGCTGCATGGCCGAGCGTTACGGGCAGGAGCTGCGTGCGGCGCTGCCCGAGGTCGCCGGCGTCCTGAGCTTCTCCGACTACCCACGGCTCCCCCAGATCGGGGCCGCGGTGCTGGCCGGTCAACCCCCGCCGGCACCACCGGTGACCGAGCCCCGCCCCGGCCTGCCGCTG
>JACCVM010000265.1 GCA_013698135.1 Euzebyaceae bacterium
TCCTGGACATGCCGCACGGCCCCGCCCTGGAGCGGGTCAGCGCGCTGATCTCCTGTGCCTGCGCCTACGCCGAGCGCGGGGGCTGTGGGGGCTGGAGGCTGCCGCCAGGGTCAGCATCGGCCTGGCAACCGGGCTCACCCACGACGCCGAGAAGCTGCTAAGGCTGGCCGACAGAGCCTTGTACCAGGCGAAGACCGCCGGTCGCGACGGGGTCGGCATGATCGAGCCGACCGCGGCCCTGGCGAACCCCTGAGCGCTGCTGGAGTACATGGAAGCAATCGAGCTCGGGCGCAGCCGTTTCGAGTCGCCGCCGATCAGTGTTCGCCTTCCCGCGAGATGTGCCGCATGCTCACGTTCGGCGGGCACGGCCCACAGCCCGATCGACAAGGTAACCTGTCGATGTGGATATCGCGGACAGCGCCCGCAGACACGACGTCGATGACGATGACTTCCGACACGCCGTTCGAATTCCGTTCCGCCGGGTCGTGCAGGGTAACGACCGGGGGCTGATCATCGGTCCCGACCGCACCGGCAGGCTGCTGGAGGTCGTGGTCATCGACCCTGAACGCGACCCCGCAGTCATCCACGCGATGCCGCTGGGCCGCAAGTTCTACGACTACCTATGAGGTGATGCTGATGCCCCGAACCCGTGAACAGCTCGAGCAGGCCGCGGCCGACGCACGGACGTGGCTGGACGCACTGGATCCCGCCGCTGACCCCGCGGAAGATCCCCGCGACCTGCGTCGCATCGGGCTGGCCCTGGGTGACGTCGCTACGGCCGAGGGCGAACTCGCCGACGCGGTTGCAGCTGCCCGTGCCAACGACCGCAGCTGGGGCGAAATTGCCCTGGCTCTGGGCGTATCCAAACAGGCCGCCCGTGAGCGGTACGGTCAAGCATCGAAGGTCAATTGAGTGCCCGCACGATGCGACACCCTGACAGAGGCCTCGACGCTCGCGGCACCGCCGATCGCAAGGCGTGTTGCCTCCAGCCAGGTCGACGCTGCGACCCGCACGTTCCCGCGACGCGCGATCGGCAGGCTTGACGACGTGAGCGAGCATCTGGACCAGGAGGCCAAGCCCTCGCCGAGGACCTGCTCGACGCCCACCAACCCCAGCAGGGTGCTGTAGAAGGCCATCGGTCCTGGCAGCTGGCCACGACTGCGGCGGGGCCAGGCCTGTGCGGGGTTGTCGAGGTTGGCCCGCGGATCGCGAGGATGGCGAGCATGCGGCTGGGGTGGAGCGGCCGGCCAGCCGCCACCGAAGATCAGCCCGGCGATCTGGGCGGTGAGCCAGATCAGCCCGCCGACGGCGAGGACGCAGCCGCCCAGCAGCACGATAGCGCGGGTGGTCGGGCCGACTCCGGCGGTGGCCGGCTTGTGCGACGCCGGAGGGTTCACGCGACCGCGGGTGTGTCGTTCATGGCGGCGTCGGTGTCGATCAGCGCGCGCTCGGTGGGGCCGAGCAGGTGGTCGACCAGCGCCGAGTGGGTCTTGACTTTTCCACAGCGCCCGGCCCGGCGGCATCGTCGGGATGATCGCGGCTTCGGTGTCGGACAGGTTCAGCCGGGCGCGGGTGGTGGCGGCTTCGTGGTCTGACTGGTTGTAGATGACGCGCGTCTCGGTGTCGCGGATCGGCCCCGGCGCGAGGCGTTCGTGTTCGGATCCACGTAGCGGAAGATCCAACCAAACCGGCGTCAGAGTTGGAAGTTCGAGCGGGTCTACCACATCCGCGAGTCGCCTGCGGCCTGGCCGACGATGAGGCGCACCCTGGCTCGGGCGTGGCCGTCACAGGCTGGTTCGAGAAGCGCGTCGGGTTAGAAGCGTTCCAGAATTACCACTGTTCCGGAGTCACCGGAACAGGTAGAATCACGGAACATGCTCACGTGCCTGGAAGGAGGTCTGTCCGTGGCGGGTAGCAAGCCCAGCGAAGCACAGATGCTGCGCGCCGTCGAACGCCTTCTGATGGACCAGATGCCTCCCGGGTGGTCCCTCCGCGCCCAGCACGGGCCACGCCGGCGCTCCAGGCAGGCCGACGCGGAGTGGACGATCCGCAGCCCCGATGGCGGCGAGGCCACCTTCGTCGTCGAGGCCAAGCGTGACCTCCTCGGCCGCCAGGTCGACGACGTGCTGGCGCGGCTCGCGTCCTTCGACGGGCTGCTTCTCGTCGCTGCGCCGTACCTCGGCCCGACGGCCCGACGGTCGCTCACTCAACGCGGCGCCAGCTACGTCGACAGCACGGGCAACCTCCGCATCGTCTCCGACCAGCCTGGCCTGTTCGTCGAGCGCCAAGGCGCGACGAAGGACCCGTGGCCCTCCGACGAGACCCTCCAGTCGCTGCGCGGCCGTGGAGCCGGCCGTGCGATCCGGGCTCTGCTCGACTTCCGCCCGCCCTACGGCGTCCGTGATCTGGCTCACCGAGCTGGCATACCGCTCGGCTCCCTCTCCCGCACGTTGGACCTCCTCGACCGCGAGGGCCTCGTGACCCGCAACGAGCGCGGCGCCGTGGTCGACCTCGACTGGGAAGGCACGATCCGCCGCTGGAGCCAGGACTACGACTTCGCTCGCTCCAACCAGCTCACGTACTTCCTCGAACCCCGTGGTCTCGGCTCTCTCGCACCAAAGCTCTCCGACGCCAAGTGGACGCACGCGGTAACGGGCGCTCTCGCCGCGCAGCGCTTCGCGCCGATCGCACCCGCTCGACGGGTCGCGGTCTACGTCGAGGACATCACCCGCACCGCCGAGTGGCTCCGGCTCCGCCCGGCTGATGCAGGCGCCAACGTCGTTCTCGTCGAGCCATACGACCCGGTCGTATTCGAGCGAACCACCATCCGCGACGATCTCAACGTCGTCGCACCCACCCAGCTGGCAGTAGACCTGCTCACAGGGCCCGGGCGGGAGCCGTCCGAGGGTAACGAGCTCCTTTCCTGGATGCAGAGCAACGAGGATGCCTGGCGTGCCTGATCGGCTCTACGTCCGGGCCCGCGCCGCGCTGCTTGATGCGGTCGAAGCCCTGGAGACGCACCTCGATGCCGTCGTACTCGTCGGCGCCCAGGCGATCTACCAACACACCGGCGACGCCGATCTCGCTGTCGCCGAGTACACGACCGACGCTGACTTCTCCGTCTCCCCGGCCGAGCTGGCCGACGCTCCGCTGCTCGGCGACCTGCTCGCTGGCCACGGATTCACGCCGCGCGAGCACCCCGGGCAGCTGGCTCAGCCCCGACGGCATCCACATCGACATCATGGTCCCCGAGGCCCTCGCCGGTCCCGGCACGCGTGGCGCCCGACTCGGGCCACACGGCAAGCGGGCGGCGCGCCGGGCCAAGGGGCTCGAAGGGGCGCTAGTCGACCGCGATCGGCACTCGATCGCCGCGTTGGATCCCTCGGACAATCGGCAGATCTCGATGTGGGTCGCTGGGCCCGGCGCGCTGCTTGTCGCCAAGGTCCACAAGATCGCCGAGCGCGTCGACGCCAGCGACCGTGTGCGCGACAAGGACGCCCTCGACGTTCTCCGGTTGCTGCGCGCGATCGACACAGACGGTCTGGCGGCCCGCCTTCGCTCCCTCGTCGCTCACGATGTGGCTGGTCCGGTGACCACTGAGGCCGTCGGCCTCGTTCGGCAGCTGTTCGGCACAGAGCAGAGCGACGGCGTGGTGATGGCGGTGCGTGCCGCTGGCACGTCCGAGGACGCGGCGACGATCACAGGATCGATGGTGGCACTCGCAACCGACGTCACGTCGGCCCTCGGGTAGCGCGCCATGCATCGATCAGCCCCAGAGTGCAGGTCGATCCGCGTCGATCGCGGCGAGGAGGCGCTCCGCATCAGATGAACTCGCACAACTGCCCGGTCACGCTTGGTCTCGTGAGCATCTCGTGAGCACGGAAGGAACGACAATGGCCCACCACCACCCGCCCGCAAGAAAGTCGCAGGTCAGGAGCCTTTTCGAGAAGTGCGCCGGGAGGGATTCGAACCCCCGACCTTCTGATCCGTAGTCAGATGCTCTATCCCCTGAGCTACCGGCGCGGGCGCACGCCGCCGAGGGGCGTGCGAGCGACTGACTGTAGCGCGAGGGTGCCTCACCGCGCGACTTCGGGCAAGCTCCGACGACCGTCGGACCTCGCGTCGTCGCGTCGGCGCCGGCCACGCCGAGGAATCTCCTTGGACATGCCCGGTGCGGCCCGCTACGTTCACCCCGGCCTCGGTCCCGGTACCGGGCGGTTCAAAGCATGCGTGCCTCACAGCGGCAGTGGTCGCTGAACACGTCGGACTTGCCGGGTCCGAGCACGGGGGGGCGTGTGCCGTTGCAGACGACGGCGTCGACAGGGAGACATGCATGCATCCATCGCCAAGGCTGACCCCCCGCAGGGCCCGCCGTGCACTGTTCATCTGCGCCGCGATGACACTCGCGGCCTCGCTCATGAGTGCTCCAGTGTCCGGAAGCACCACCGGCGCGGAGGGTTCCCAGGGTGCCGCGGTGCGTGCTGTGGCAGCCGACAAGGCCACCAACTCCGTCTACATCGTGCGCTTCAAGGACCGTCCCGCAGTCGCCTACAGGGGCAAGCTTGACGGGTTTCCCCGGACGCAACCGCTTGCGGGCGAGCGGATTGACCGGACCAGCACGGCCGTGAGGCGCTACGTCGGCCTGCTCGACGGCCAGCACGACGCGGCGCTGGAAGCCGTCGGCGTACCGCAGTCACAGAAGCTGTACGACTACCGCTACAGCTTCAACGGCGTGGCCGCGACGATGTCGGCGAGCCAGGCCGCCGAGTTGGCTGCCCGCCCCGAGGTCTTCTCGGTTGCCCCTCAGTTCTTCGCCAAGCCCCAGACCGACAACAGTCCCGAGTTCGTGGGACTGGAGGGCAAGAACAAGCTGTGGGATCGGCTTGGTGGTCGACGCAACGCCGGCAAGGGCGTCGTCGTCGGGGTCCTCGACACCGGCGTCTGGCCGGAGCACGCCAGTTTCTCCGACCGCAAGAACCCTCACCGCGGCCGCTTCTACCGCAACCAGCGGGGGCGGCGGGTCTTCAACCCCGTCATCTTCCCGGATCCCCCGACGTCGTGGAACGGCACCTGCCAGTCGGGCGAACGTTGGAGCACCTCGGACTGCAACAACAAGCTGATCGGCGCTCGCTGGTTCGTCGAAGGCTTCGAGGCCAATCAAATCATCGAGGAGGACTACCTGTCGCCGCGCGACGCTGACGGGCACGGCAGCCACACGGCCAGTACCGCCGCGGGCCGCGGTGGCGTGTCGGCTTCCATCCTGGGCAACGACCTCGGCAAGATCTCCGGCATGGCACCGCGAGCCCATGTTGCGGTCTACAAGGTGTGCTGGAACGGCGGGCAGGGTGGTTGCGCGGGGGCTGACCTCGTCGCGGCAATCGACCAGGCCGTCGCCGACGGCGTGGACGTCATCAACTACTCGATCGGGTCGGACAGCCCGGTGCTGCTGTCTGGTGACTCCGTGTCGTTCCTGTTCGCCAACGAGGCCGGTGTGTTCACCGCCACCTCGGCGGGCAACGCCGGGCCTGGCGCGGGCACGGTCGGTTCACCGGCCGTGGCGCCATGGGTCACCAGCGTGGGCGCCAGCACCCAGGACCGGGCGTTCGTCGGCACGGTCGTGCTCGGCAACGGCGAGCGCTACCGCGGCGCCTCGGTGACGCGCGGCATCGCGGAGCAGCGCATCGTCTACGCGGCGGACGCCGGCAACGAGTTGTGCCTGCCCGGGGAGTTCACGAACGATGGCCTCATCGAAGGCAACATCGTGCTGTGCGACCGAGGCGTCAACGCCCGGGTCGAGAAGAGCTTCGCGGTGCAGCAGGCCGGCGGCGTCGGCATGGTGTTGGCCAACGTGGTGCCCAACGACACCATCTTCACTGACACGCACTATGTGCCCAGCGTGCACCTGATCCGCAAGCGCGGAAACGCTGTGCGGTCCTACATCGCCGAAGCCGGTGAGGACGCGACCGCCCGGCTGATCGGTGGGCGTCGGCACGACGTCGCCGGCAACCGGATGGCGTCGTTCTCGTCGCGCGGCCCCAACGGCGGCGCTCCCGACATCATCACCCCTGACGTGACGGCTCCCGGGGTGCAGGTGCTGGCCGCCAACACCCCGACGCCATTCACGGGCGCCGGTCAGCCGGGCCAGATGTTCCAGGCCATCGCCGGCACGTCGATGTCCAGCCCCCACGTCGCCGGTATCGCCGCGCTGCTGACGCAGCGGCACGGCCTGTGGTCGCCGGCAATGATGGAGTCGGCGCTGATTACGACAGCCCGCCGGAACGTGACCAAGGAGAACGGCGCCAAGGCGGACCCCTTCGACTACGGCGGCGGCCATGTCCGTGCGACCCGCTCGGATAACCCCGGGTTGGTCTACGACGCCGACTTCGACGACTACCTCGACTTCCTGCGAGGCACCGGTGACGTCGCCAGTGACGAGGGGGCGGAGATCCCCGACCCCAGCAACCTCAACCTGGCCACCATCGGCGTTGCCGACCTTGCCGGCATCCAGACCGTGACCCGCACGGTGACCAACGTCGGTCCTTCGGCGTTGTACACCGCGAACACGACGAACGCGCCGCGTGGAGTGACCATGTCGGTCAACCCGCCGTTGCTCCGGCTGAACACCGGGGAGTCGGCGACCTACGAGGTGACCTTCACGGTCACCGACGACGCACAAGTCAACGAGTGGGCGTTTGGCTCGCTGAACTGGACCGACGGTGATCACAGCGTCCGCAGCCCCGTCGCGGTGCGGCCAGTGCCGATCGCCGCGCCTGACGAGGTGCTCGGAGACGGCAACAGCGGCGACATCTCCTACGACGTGACGTTCGGTTACTCCGGCGAGTTCGCCGCGGAGCCACGCGGTCTGGAGCCGGCCACCGAGTACGAAGACACCGTGCAGGACGACCCGAACAACTCCTTCGATCCGGGGGGGGCTGGCATCACCACGCACGAGGTGACCGTCGCCGAAGGCACCGAGTACGCGCGGTTCTCCCTGTTCGACGAGGAGACCGACGGTGAGGACGACCTCGACCTGTACGTCTTCAACGCCGACGGGGAGTTCGTCGGCGGCAGCGGTTCCGGCACCTCCGAGGAGCAGGTCGACCTGGTGGCTCCGCCAGCCGGCGTATACACGGTGTACGTCCACGGGTGGGAGACCGACGGCCCCAGCGCCGACTACACCCTGTTCGAGTGGCAGGTCAGCTCAGCCGACCGCGGCAACATGACGGTCGACGCGCCGGAGGACGCCACGCTCGGCGAAACCGCCGAGGTCACCGTCGCATGGGACGGGCTGGCTGACGACACCCGCTACATGGGAGCGGTCACCTACCACGACACGGATGCCCCGGCCGACTACCGAGACGGCCTCATCGGGCAGACGATCGTCCGAGTCGACGTTGGAGAGCCCAGCGGGCCCTGAGATCCACGGGGCCTGAGGAGCAACGGCTGGGGGGCGCCCTGCGGGGCGCCCCCCAGCGTTGTACGCGCAACGGAAGTATCAGTAGGTGTCGCGGTCGCGAACAACCTCGCGGTCGCGCGGGCGGTCGTCGGTGACGGTGGTGCGACGTCGGGGACCGAAGATGGTCAGCGTGAGGATCAGGCCGACTACCCCGGCCACCATCAGAATGATCCCGACGACGGGAAGATCGACGCCGAAGAGATCCTCGGTCGCGACCGCGAAAGTGAGGATCGCGCCGAGCACGATCAGGACGATGCTCGTGCCGATACCCATGGAATGGCCTCCTGAGCACCTCGGGCCGCCGGCACACTACCGACAGCAGGATGCTGGTGACTATAGGGTTTCCGTGCCGGGCGCTGCGGAAACGACGGGTCCGCCTGGCCAGTCGGGCGGTCAGCGAGGAACGCTAGCGTTGGTACCCAGAACCGATGGCCGCCTCCACCCGAACACCCTCCGCCACCGCCGACCGGCTGCAACGCGCCGGCCGGCGGCAGCCGCTTGTGCCCATCTGGCTCGGGGTGGCGCTGTACTCGACCGGACCGGTGCTCGTACAGGCCTCGTCGCTGTCGGGCCCGGTGTTCAGCTTCTGGCGGCTGTGGCTCGGCGTGCCGGTGCTCGGCGTGGCCACCCTCCTGCTGCTGCGCAACGGCGGCCGGCGTCCGAACCGCCGAGCGCTGCGCTGGCCGCTGTACTCAGGCCTGGCCTTCGGCCTTCATCAGCTGATGTTCATGACGGCGCTCAAGGCCACGTCGGTCACCGACGTGTCGTTGATGAACACGCTGGCGCCGATCGTCGTCGCGATCGTGGCCGTACCGCTGTTCGGTGAACGGCCGAGCCGCAGCTTCCGCCTGTGGACGCTGCTGGCGATGGCCGGCGCCGCCGTCGTGGTGCTCGGCGCCTCCAGCGGTCCCCAAGGACAACCGCTGGGGATGGTGCTCGCGCTGGGCAACGTCTTTGCCTTCGCCGCGTTCTTCCTGGTGAGCAAGCTCAGCCGTGTCGACATCGACGTGCTGCCGTTCCTGCTCGGCACGATGTTCGTGGCGGCCCTGACGGTCAGCGCCTTCGTGTGGATCACCCACCAACCGCTGGGGGCCATCGGCGGCCGCGATCTGCTGTTCACGCTCGCCGTCGCGGCCGGACCGGGTGCCATCGGGCACTTCGCCACCACCTGGCCGCTGCGCTGGGTCGCCGCCAACGTCCCGCCCGTGATCCGGCTGGCGCAGCCGGTGCTGTCCGGGGTGCTGGCGTTCCTGATCCTCGGCGAGGCGATCACCAGCGCGCATCTCCTCGGCGGATCGCTGACCCTCGCGGGCGTCTGCGGCGCGCTGCTGAGCACGGTGGCTCGTGACTCCGCCGACGCCGAAGCCGAGACGGACGAGGGCGTTGGCACCGGGCCCGCCGCCGAAACCGTCTGAACGCGCTGCGAAACGTCGGTGCCGCGACTCTGTCGCGCCTACATTGACAAAGTCGCGGGACCCCCGTTGGGATCCCGCGTTGGGACCCCGGGCTGGTGCACATCGGGGTAGCCACAGCGAGAGACAAAAGGAGCCGTCGATGTGCCGCAGCATCAAGACCCTGCGCGAGCCATACACCCCAGAAGCCTCCGAGGCCGAGATGCGCGCAGCAGCCTTGCAGTACGTGCGCAAGGTGTCCGGCTACCGGGAGCCGTCCCGCGCGAACGCACAGGCCTTCGACCGGGCGGTGGAAGAGATCACAGCCGCCACCGATCAGCTCCTCGCCGAGCTGACCGTCGGCGGTCGACGCCCAGCCTGACCTCGCCCTCACGGGCGCGACGCGGCCCGTATGCTGACGCTGCCGCGGCGCCGGGTCGCGGAGACCTCCGCAGGCGATCAGGAGGCCCAGCATTTCCAGGCCGGCGAGCTCGGAGCGGACCGCCGCCGTCGCGCTGGCGGTGGCGATCCTCGGGCTCCTCGCCGTCGCGGGCCTGGCCAGCCGGGCCTTGCCGAGGGGTCGGCAGACCAGCCTGAGCAGCTCCGGCGTCGACCTGTCCCGAGGGATCGAAATGGCCGTGGGCGTGCTGTTCGTCGTCGCGATCGTGGTGCTGGTGTGGGCGATGTGGCCCAGCGGCGACGAGCGGCCGCGGCTCCCGCGACGCCGGCCAGCCTGGCAGACCTACCTGCTGCTCGCCGCCGTCATCGTCGGACTGACGCTGCTGCAACCGACCGGCCTGCTCGACCCGGGGCCACCCGCAGGTGAGGCGGGCGACGCTGCCGAGGAGTCGTCGAATCCCGGGGCCGCCTCGGCGGCCTCACGGTGGGGGCCGCTGCTGCTGACCGTGGCGCTGGGCTTCGCGCTGCTGGCGCTCGCCGCCCAGCGTCAGCACACAACCGCCGTGCCGGATGAGCACCACATCGTTGATGACGCCGGACGCGCAACGCGGGGCGCAGCCCAGCTCCGGCCACCGCCTGCCGCAGCGTTGGGGGACGACCCCCGCAGCAGGGTGCTGCGCGCCTACGCGCGGATGGAAAGCGAGCTGGACGCTGCGGGATGGCCGCGTCGCCCCACCGAAGCGCCTGGCCAGTACCGCACGCGCGTCAGTCGCGCCGCGCCCTCCACCGCACCCGCCGTTGGACGGCTGACCGCGGCCTACGAGGTCGCCCGGTTCGCCGATCGCCCGGTCGACGAGGCTCGCGCATCCTCGGCCGAAGCCGCCCTGGACCAGCTACTGGCAGCGGTGCGGCAGGTGGCGCGATGAACCGTGTTGCGGGCGCCGCTGCTCCGCTGCCACAGGCCGCCCCGTGACCCGCGTCGTGGCCGCCGCCGTCCTCAGCGCCGCCGTCGCGGCGACCGCGTTGTTGCTGCTGCAAGGCTCAGCGGCGCTGGTGGCGTTCGAGGCGCTGCTACTGGCCGTGGTGGTGTCGGGCCTGCGGCTGTCGGCGCCGCGGCATGAGGAGAACGACTTCTCCATCCCGGTCTTGTGGCGGCGCGGGAGACCTCCCGCTGCGCCGACCGGGGTCCCTCCGTCACTGCAGCGGTTGCAACGACTCGTCAGCTTCTCGCTGTCGACCGCGTTCGACGCCGAATACCGGCTGCGCCCACGGCTGCGCGCCCTCGCCGAAGAACGCCTTGCAGGCGCCGCCGGCATCAGCCTTGCCCAGCCTGAGGCGGCCCGCTCGGCGGTTGGCGAGGTCGCCTGGGACGTGCTGCGCCGCGACCGGATGATGCCGACCGAGGACAAAGCCCCTGGGATGGATCCGGCGGTGTTACGGGACACGCTCGGCGCGTTGGAGCGACTGGATCCCGGACGATCGGCCGGCTCGGAATGAGCGCACCCGACAGCCGGCACGAGCTGACCCCGGCGGCCGCCACCGACCTCGGGCACCGCATCCTCGACGAGGTCGAGCGGGCGGTGGTCGGCAAGCGCGCGGTGCTGGAGCTGGTGCTGGCCGCGTTGCTGGCCGACGGCCACGTGCTCGTCGAGGACAAACCCGGACTGGCCAAGACCCTGATCGGCCGTGCCTTCGCGCAGGTGACCAGCATGCGGTTCTCGCGCATCCAGTTCACCCCGGATCTCACCCCGATGGATGTCACCGGCTCCTCGGTGTATGACCAGCGCAGCGCCCGGCTGGAGTTCCACCCCGGGCCGGTCTTCACCAACGTCCTGCTCGCCGACGAGGTCAACCGCGCGCCGGCCAAGACCCAGGCCGCGCTGCTGGAGGCCATGCAGGAACGGCAGGTGACCAGCGACGGGGTGACGCGGCCGCTCGAAGGCCCGTTCTTCGTGCTGGCCACGCAGAACCCCATCGAGTTCGAGGGCACCTATCCCCTTCCCGAGGCGCAGCTCGACCGCTTCCTGGTGCGCATGAGCGTGGGTTATCCCGGCCGCGACGACGAGTGGGAGGTGCTGTCGCGGCGGCTGGACCGGGGCGCCGACGAGGTGGATCTGAACGTCATCGCCGAAGGCACGGCGGTGCTGGCCATGCAGCGGGCCGTCGAGGCGGTGCACGTCGAGGCCGACGTCGGCTACTACATCGTCGACCTCGCGGCGGCGACTCGGGCGAGGCCGTCGGTGCTGGTGGGTGCCAGTCCCCGCGGGTCGCTGGCGCTGGTGAAGCTGTCCCGAGCGCGGGCATTGCTCGACGGCCGCGACTTCGTGACGCCCGACGACGTCAAGGCGGTCGCCGTGCCGGCGCTGGCTCACCGCCTGGTCCTGCATCCCGAGCTGTGGGTCAGCGGCGTCAGCGCCGAGGATGTCGTCAGCCAGTGCCTCGACCTGGTACCCACGCCACAGTCAATTCCAACAGGTAGGTCGGCGTCATGACGGCAAGCAGCGCGGCGGTAGGTCACGATCCGTGACGAGGCGCCCCACCTACCGGCTCGCGGCCTATGTGGCCCTCGCCGTCGTTGCCGTGGTGGGCGGGCTCGCGCTCGCGCGTCCCGAGCTGGTGGTCTTGGCGGCGCCGCCCGCGCTCCTGGTGGGACTGGGGCTGCTCAGCGGTCGACGGCTGGACGTCGCCGTCAGCGTGGCCGTCGACCGCCAGCGCGGCATCGAAGGGCAGGACGTCGAGCTGCTGGTGACCTTGACCGCGATCGAGCGTGGCGCTCACCTGGAGGTGGCTGTCGTGCTGCCCGACGGGCTGGTGGCGGTCGACGATGCGGCGATCGTGCGCCTGGAGGCCGGCGTGTCCCGCTCGCTGCGGATCGCGGTGCGCTGCCAACGGTGGGGGGCGTACCGCCTCGGCGGGGTGCGACTACGGGTGGTCGACCCGTACGGGATGTTCAGCGCGACGGCCGCGACCCGCCCGACAACTACGCTGAAGGTCTATCCGCGGGCCCCGGTCCTGCGGCGCCTGCTCGCACCGCTGGAAACCCAGCTGCAGCTGGGCACCGTCCGCTCGCGGCACAGGGCAACGGGGGTGGAGCTGGCGGAGCTGCGCCCGTACACCCCCGGCGACGACGCACGGGCGATCAGTTGGCGGGCGACGGCCCGGCGCCAGGAGCTGTGGGTCGCCGAGCGCCATCCCGAGCGCAGCGGCGATGTGGTGCTCGTCCTCGACACGCTCACCGAGGCGCGTACGGGCGCGGCGGGCACGCTGGACCTGGCGGTGCGCGCCGCCACGGTCCTGCTGTCCGGGCATCTGGCGCGACGTGACCGCGTTGGCGTCGTCGGTCTGGGCGGCACGGTCACCTGGCTGCGTCCGGGAATGGGTGCGGTGCAGCGGTATCGCCTTATCGACGCGCTGCTGACCAGCCGCATCCTGCCCACGGCGGTGTGGGCCGGTGCGGCCGGGATTCCGGTGCGGGCGCTGCCCCCGCAAGCGCTGGTGATCGGGCTCAGCCCGCTGCTGGATGAGCGGGTCGTCCGCGCCTTCGCCGACCTCGCCGGGCGTTCCGTGGACATGGCGCTGGTCGAGCTCGACCCGGACGCATTCCTGCCCCCGGTCGCCGACGAGCCCGACCGGCTGGCCCGTCGGCTGTGGGCGCTGGAACGAGACAACGTGCGCCGACGCTTCCTACGCCGTGGGATCGCGGTCGCCGCCTGGCATCCCGACGAACCGTTCGAGACCTCGCTGGTGAGGCTGGAGGCGTTCCGACGAACGACGCGACGCGCATCCGCTTGACCGCGGCCGCGGCACTGCTGGTCGCCGGCGGACTCGTGGCCCATCCGCTGCCCGGCGCCGGCCGCCTGGGCGGCCTGTTGGCGGTCCTCGGTGGCTTCGGCCTGATCTCGGCGGCGCTCGGGATCATGGTCGGCTGGCCGCAGGCGATCACCGTGGCGCTGCTGCTCTTCGCAGGACAGTACGGGGTGTCGCTACTGGGCCGCGACGGCATCGACCCAGCAGCGCCGCTGGTGGCCGCGGGCCTGCTGCTGTTCGCCGAGTTGGCGTTCGCGAGTCTGGCACCGCCTGGCCAGGCGGCGTTGAGCCGGGCGGGGCAGCGCTACGAGGCAATACGAGTGCTGGTCATCGTGATCGGGGCGGGGCTGATCTCCGCGGTGTTGCTGCTGGTCGTGGGCGCACCCGTTGGCGGCGGCGCGTGGATGTCCGCGTCGGGCGTGGGCGCCGCAGCCGGGCTGATCGCCCTGCTGGCGTTGCTGGTGCGGCGGAGCGCCTGACCCGGGCACCCGCGGCCGGCTACGCGCGGCGGCCGCCTCCGCCGGTTGGCACGGACAGCGGGGTTGTAGCCTTTGTGCCCCGACGCGAGGAGAGGGTCATGGACTGGCTGCGCTGGATCGCCGTGTTGAGCGTGGGGGCGCTGCTGCTCGCCGCCTGTGGTGGAAACGGCGGCGGTTCCCCGGGCGCCGAGGGCAGCGACACAGCCGCCACCGGCGGGGCGACCGACACCGCCAGCCAAGCCGCCGGCGACTGCACCCTCGACGAGCCGGTGAAGGTCGGTGTGGTGTTCAGCCAGATCGGGCCCGCGGCCGTTTACGGCGAGAGCCAGCTGGCCGGTGTCGAGCTGGCCGTCGAGGAGCAGAACGCCGAAGGCGGCGTCACCTACGAGCTGGTCGTCGAGGACGACGCCTCCGACCCGGCGCAGGGCATCCCCGCCTTCGAGAAGCTGATCAACCAGGACGAGGCCTCGGTGATCATCGGCCCGACCTTGTCCAACACCGCGTTCTCGACCGACCCGGTCGCCCAGGACGCCGGTGTTCCGGTGCTCGGCGTGTCGAACACCGCCGAGGGCATCACCGAGATCGGCGACTACATCTGGCGCAACTCGCTGACCGAGCAGCAGGTCATCCCCCAGACCATCGAAGCCGCCGTCGGCGCCTTCGACC
>JACCVM010000029.1 GCA_013698135.1 Euzebyaceae bacterium
GTGGCGCACCAGCACCAGGCGCGCCGGCACGCTACTCGGCCTGACCGGATCCGCTCCCCCCACCGGCCGACGGCGCGGTGGAAACTGTGGCCGCGGCCCGTCCGTCGAACGGGACCTTCGGGGCGTCGGACCACAGCAGCTCCAGGCTGTAGTACGCGCGCTGCTCCTCGGTGAACGCATGGACGACGATGTCCCCGTAGTCCAGCAGCATCCAACCGGTGTCCTTGGTGCCTTCCCGGCGGCGCGGTTTGCGACCGGTCTCGGCCAACCGCCGCTCGATCTCCTCGGCCACCGTACGCAGCTGCCGGTCGTTGGCCGCCGAGGCCAGCACGAAGAAGTCGGTGATGCCGAGCAGGTCTCCCAGATCCAGGATGCGAACGTCCGTCGCGTTCTTCTCGGCGGCGGCGCTGGCGGCGGCCAGTGCCGGGCGCGAGACTCGGTGGTGTCGACGGTGGGCTCGGAGTTGCTCAGGGTCTGCTCCTGATCGACGGCTGACGAGGATCGTACTGGCACCCAGCCGCTCCCGCACCCCCCGGCATGGGGCTCGTCATGGCAGCGAGCCCGCCATCAATCCACGGTGGGCGGCGTTGTACAAGCCGTGCTTGCGGGCGTACTCCTCGACCTCGCGCGGGATGAGATAGCGCACGGGGCGGCCACCCGCGAAGCGTTGGCGGACGTCGCTGGAGCTGATCGCCAGTGCCGGCACATCCAGGACGGTGACGCGGTCCATGAGGCCGGCGGCGGTCAGGTCACCGACATCGTGACCGGGACGAGAGGCGCCGACGAACGACGCCAGCTGCAGGCACTCCTCGGCGTCCTTCCAGGTGAGGATGTTGAGCATGGCGTCGGCGCCGGTGATGAAGAACAGCTCGTCGTGTGGCAGGGCCGCGCGCACCCGGCGCAGGGTGTCCACGGTGTAGGTGGGGCCGGGCGTGTCGACCTCCAGCCGGGACACCGTGAACGACGGGTTGCCCGCCGTGGCCAGGGCCGTCATCAGATAGCGGTGGCCTGGCGAGGTCACGGCCCGCGACTTCTGCCATGGGGTACCGGCGGGCAGGAACACGACCTCGTCGAGCCGCAGATCGAACAGCGCCTGCTCGGCGGTCACCAGGTGTCCCAAATGGATGGGGTCGAAGGTGCCGCCCATCAGGCCGACGCGGCGTGCGCTGGACATGGCGCCCGAGTGTAGGCCCGGCGGGCAGCGACCGTCAGGGCGCAGGGGATGCCTCGGCCGGTTCACGGTGCCGTCGTCGTAGGCACGGTCACCGGTGGTGGACACGGTGCCCGGCGTACCCGCCTGGGCCCGTCCTTCAAGCTTCTCCCTCCACGCCTGCCCGAGGGACAAGTAACCCCAGGTACGGTGCTTGTCGAGGCCGTTGTGCCACCGCCCAAGGCCGCGCCGATCGCACTGCGCGAGAATGGCGGGCGCCAACCGTGCAAACGACGCGAGGAACGGAACGCGATGAGCGACTTCGAGTCGGCCCTGAAGGCCAAGCTGGACCGCAACGCCGAGCTCGCGCAGCAGCGCGAGGAGGCCGAACGCGAGATGGACCGCGCCAAGGCTGCGCGCGAGGAAGCCGACCAGCGCCACGCCGTCGGGCAGGCCGACGCCCGCAAGACCCGGCACGCCGAGCTGGCCACCCATCTTGAACGGCTTGCCGGCCAGCTCAAGGAGGCCTCTGGTGAGCAGTTCGTCTTGCGCACCGGCTGGACGCAGTCAAGCGAGGAGTTCATCACCAAGATCAGCACCCGTGGACTGAACCCGGCCCGCTCACTGTTCATCGAACTGGATCGCGACGACGACGAGGTGCTCGTCCGCTGGACCAGCGACGTGGGCAACAGCCTGGAGCTGTGGCGACTGCTGGAGGTGAACCCCGACCACCTCACCCAGCTATTGCTGCAGGTCGCCGATCAGGACCTGTGGCGCAACGCCGCCTCCCCGCCGCCGTTTCCGGGCGCCCGCGAATGAAGTCAGCCGGCGAGCCGCCGTCGCCGCACGCGAGTCCGCCGGTTGCCGCTGCGGGGGCGCTACGGCCCCCCAACGATCCCGAGGCGATCGCAGCTATCGACGGCCGCAGCGCAGCTGACGGGACTGGCCGGCTACGGTCCGCTGCGCCGGCCCTGGCTGCGCGACGCCACCATCCCGGCCGAGGCGACGATGACCAGCAGCGCCAAGCCGCCGACCACCCACGGGTGGGGAGTCCGGGCTGGCGGCTGTGGCTCGACGGGAGCCCCCGCCAGCGGCTGACCGGGCGCCGACTCTGACGTGGGCGCCGGCTCTGACGTGGGCGCCGGCTCTGACGCGGGCGCCGGCTCTGACGCGGGCGCCGGCGTGGGTGTTGGTGTCACCACCCGCAGGCGCCGCGGCTGCGGCAGTCGCTGCTCCAACTCGTCCTGCTCGACAGGCCTGCGTGGGGCGCTTGGCGTGCGTGGTACGGGCGACAGCGTGGCCGCGGCCGCCTGCTGGCGCTGTGGGGGGCGAGCGGGTCGGGGACGGCGCGCGCTGCCACGCGGCGGCCGCATGACCCCGACGGCCGCGGCCAGGTCGACCTGTCCGAGGCCTGATCCGACCGGCTGGGCCGTCGCGATGAGTCGCCGTGCGGCGTCGGCACCCCGCAGTCCCTGCTGGCGTAGCAGCGCCGCACCGGCCGAGACGATCGGTGCCGCGAATGAGGTTCCGTCGGCCAGCGCGTAGCCGCCGTTGCGGTAGGTGGACAGAATCTGGATCCCCGGCGCGAACAGGGTGAACGGGTCGCGGTTGGAGCGGCGCCACACCGTGCCCTGGGGCGTGGTCGCCCCGACCACTAACGCCGGCACATCGTCCGCGTAATCGGTGCGCCGACGGCCTTCGTTGCCCGCGGCGGCGACCACGACGATGCCGGCGGCGACCGCCTCGCGGATGGCCATGGCAACGTCCTGGTCGGCCAGCGGGGACCGGGAGCGGCTGCTAGGCAGATCAGCGAGGCTGAGGTTGACGACATCGGCACCGTGGCGCACCGCCCAGCGGATCCCACGGGCGACGGTCACCGAGCTGCCACGCCCCCGACGGTCCAGCACCCGCACCGGCATGATCGTGGCGCGCGGAGCAACACCGCTACCGCCCAGGTCGTTGCCGGCGATGGCGGCGATGATCCCGGCGACGAGTGTCCCGTGCCCATGGGGGTCGTCGGGCAGGGTGCCACGGTGTACCAGGTCGACTCCCCTGCCGACCCGCCCTTGCAGGTCGGGATGCTGTGCGTCGACGCCGGTGTCGACCACGGCCACGACGCTGCCCTGGCCACGCCCGGCTTCCCAGGCCCGATAGCTGTGAACGGCACGCAGGTGGTGCTGGCGTCCAGGGAACGGGTCGGGTGCCGGCGCCGCGCCGATGGCCGCCAGGGCCACGACGACGAGGGCGACTGGCAGCCGGCGCATCCGTCCAGCATGGCAGACCGTCACCCGCTCGTCACGGGTCGAGGTCATCCTCGTCGGGGGGGCGACCTCAAGGGTCAACGTCGTCCTCGTCAGCGGCGCCATCGGGCGCGGGTTCAAAGTCGAAGAGCGCCCCGGCAATCTGCACGGGATCACCACGGCGGGCGCCGGCCTTGAGGAGCTCGCGTTCCACCCCGCCTCGCAGCATCCGGCCTTGCAGGTAGGCGACGGCGTCGGGGTTGTCCAGGTCGGTCATGACCACCCAGCGCTCGACTCGGTCGGAGCGCACCTGCCAGCCGTCACTGCGGCGTTCGACGCGGATGTCGTCGCTGTCGCGACCGGCAGGTCGCAGCACCGGCCGCGGGATCGCCTCGGCGGC
Organism: Euzebyaceae bacterium; assembly: GCA_013698135.1. Classification (GTDB taxonomy): domain Bacteria; phylum Actinomycetota; class Nitriliruptoria; order Euzebyales; family Egibacteraceae; genus JACCTL01. The sequence goes on from JACCVM010000029.1 coordinate 3,791, forward strand.
CTCGCTGTTGCGTTGCTGGCGCGCCAGCACCACCAGGTCGGCCATCCGCCGGCGTAACCGATCCAGGCCGGCGCCCGTGACGGCACTGCCTTCCAGCACCTCGAACCCTTCCGCGGCGATATCGTCGCGGACGATCTCGGCGGTGTCGGCGCCGGCGTCGATCTTGTTGAGGAACACCAGCGACGGGCGCTCCAGCAGCTCTGGCAAGCCGGCCGCCTGCGCGTAGGCCCTCAGTTCGGCGAGCACCGTGCGAAGGTCGTCGCGGGGATCGCGCTGCTCGTACGTCGCGCAGTCCAGGACGTGCACCAGCACCCCCGCACGCTCGACGTGCCGCAGGAAGGACAAGCCGAGGCCGCGGCCGGAACTGGCCCCCTCGATGAGCCCTGGCACGTCTGCCACGACGAAGTCCACCGCGTCGGTGCGCACGACGCCGAGGGTGGGAGCAAGCGTGGTGAACGGGTAGTCGGCGATCTTCGGTCTGGCGGCGGACAGCCTGGCGACCAGCGAAGACTTGCCGGCGTTGGGGTACCCAACCAGCGCCACATCAGCCACCAGCTTCAACTCCAGGACCACCCACCGTTCCTGAGGCGGCTCGCCGAACTCGTGGAACCGGGGTGCGCGCCGGGAGGACGTCCGAAAGGCGGCGTTGCCACGACCGCCCCTTCCACCGGCCGCTCCCACGACCTCGGCGCCGTCGGTCACCAGGTCGGCGAGAACCTCGCCGTCGGCGCCACGCACGACGGTGCCCACCGGGACCAGCAGCACCGTGTCGTCCCCGTCGCTGCCACGTCGCAGGTCGCCTTCGCCGTTCCGGCCCCGCCCGGCGGCACGGTGGGGGCGGTGGTGGTAGTCCACCAGCGTCGCCACCGACCCGCTGGCTCGCAGCACAACGCTGCCCCCCGAGCCACCGTCGCCGCCGTCGGGCCGGCCCTTGGGCTCGAACGGCTGGCGCGCGAAGGACGTCACGCCATTGCCGCCCCGGCCGCCCTTGAGGCTGACCTTGACCTCGTCGACGAACGCCGGCGGCCGCGTCATTCCGGGCACCACACTTCAAGTTCCAGCACTTCGGCGAAGGCCGCGGCCCAGTCGGCGTAGCCGACAGCGTTGGGGTGAAACAGGTCGTTGGCGTACTTGCCCTGCCATGGCGGTCCTGTGTGGGCCCACAGGTCGGCTACATGCAGCCCCGCCGGCGTCGCCTCGGCACGGATAACCGCGTTGACGCGCCGTGCCCGCCAGCTGGCCAGACCTTGGGGAAGGGTGGCCAGCACCGCCCCCGCCGGTAGCCCGCCGATGATCGCACGGAACGTGGGGATGAGGCGGCGCAGCGGTGTGCGCAGCAGATCGTTGCCGCCGATGGCGCACGTCACCAGCTGCGGTGTGACCGGCAGCGCTGCCAGGGCCGGCAGCTGGGTCGCCACGACGTCAGCCGCACGAGCTCCCGAGCGCGACAGGTTGGCCAGCCGCCAGGGGTGATCGCTGCGTTCCTCGATGCGCCGGCGCAGTTGGCCGACGTAGCCCGCGTCGTAGGCGTCGGCTCCGATCCCCTGCGCCGCCGAGTCCCCGAGCACTGCCCACAGCGGCCCGTCGGCCTGCTCGGCGATGCGGCCAGCCTCCTGCCATGCCAGGGCGTAAGGCTCGACCTGCGCGCTGCTGGCGGCGGCGCCGCCACGAAACCGCCGGTACGGCGCGCCGACGGCGAGGAAACCGACCTGGGCCAGCACGCAGCGCAGCAGGGCCAGCCGCTGTGCTCGCTGGACCGCCATTGGTGCCCGCTGGACCGCCATATCAGACAGGCTACGGTGCCGCAGGCATCACTCTGTAGCCATGGCAGTAGCGCGAAAGCGCTGCAGTAGCGCTATCCTGGCCGTGATGGCGACGATCCAGATCCGGGACCTGCCCGAGGACACCTACGAAATCATCCGTCGTCGTGCTCGCGGCGAGGGCCGATCGATTCAGGCGTACATGCGCGACCGCGTCGTTGAGTTCGCCGCGGCTCCCACCAAGGACGAGGTGATCGCGGCGATCGAGATGGCACTGGCCCGCCACAGCGGTGCCGGCGCAACCGGTGGACAGATCGCCGACGACGTCGCCGACGACCGGCGGTGACCCTGGTCGTCGATACCTCGGCGCTGGTGTTGGCCACGACGGAGGTCACGCGGCAGGCCGACGCCCTGCGAACCCGCCTCGCCAACAACGTCTGTCACGCCCCGCACCTGATCGACGCCGAGCTGGGCAACGTCCTGCGCCGCAAGGTCCTGCGGGACGAGCTGTCCCCGGAGTTCGCCGAGGCCGTGCTGCGTCTCGCTCCTGATCTGATCGATCACCGCCACGACCACCGAGGCCCGCTGGCGCGGGCGGCATGGTCGCTGCGGGCCAACTCGACCTTCTACGACGGCCTCTACATCGCCCTGGCCGATGCGTTGGACGCGATCCTCATCACCACCGACGCCCGCATCGCGGCGTCGCCTCGCCCGCCCTGCCGGGTTGAGGTGGTCGCCTGAGGTGCCCTGGACGCAGATCCGCGCTCGGCGACCGGGTGGGCGGATCTCGTCCGCACCGATGTCAGCCGAGCGCCTGGAGCAGGTCGGCGACGAGGTCGGTGGGGTCTTCGATCCCGACCGACAGCCGCACCAGGTCGCCGGGCACCTCCAGCGGTGAGCCGGCCACCGACATGTGGGTCATCCGTCCCGGGTGCTCCACCAGCGACTCGACGCCGCCCAGCGACTCCGCCAAGGTGAACAGCCGGAAGCGGGAGCAGGCGGCCAGGGCGGCGTCCTCGTCGGACATCCGGAAGCTGACCATGCCACCGAAGTCGCGCATCTGGCGGGCGGCGACCTCGTGTCCGGGATGGGTCGGCAGCCCCGGGTAGAGCACCTGGCGCACGGCCGTGGACTCCGCCAGCACGGCGACCACGGCGCGGGCGTTCTCGCAGTGGGCCCGCATTCGCACGGCCAGTGTCTTGATGCCCCGCAGGGTCAGCCAGGTGTCCCAGGGACCAGGCACGCCACCGACGGCGTTCTGCAGGAAACCGATGCGCTCCGCCAGCGCGTCGTCGCTGGTCAGGGCCGCGCCGCCGACGACATCGGAGTGGCCACCCAGGTACTTGGTCGTGGAGTGGATGACCACGTCAGCGCCGAGCTGCAACGGCTGCTGCAGGTAGGGCGTGGCGAAGGTGTTGTCGACCACCACGACCGCGTCGCGCTCGTGGGCCAGCTCGCTGAGGGCAGCGATGTCGAACACGGTCATCAAGGGGTTGGTGGGCGTCTCGATCCACAGCAGCCGCGTCTGCGGCCGCCAGGCCGACGCGACGGCTTCGAGGTCGGACAGGTCAACGGGATCGAAGCTCAGACCCCATGGCTGGTGCACCTTGGCGAACTGCCGGTAGGTGCCGCCGTACACGTCGTTGGCCATCACCACATGGTCACCGGGACTGCAGGTCCGCAGCACCGCGTCGCCGGCGGCCAACCCCGAGGAGAACGCGAAGCCGTGCG
>JACCVM010000033.1 GCA_013698135.1 Euzebyaceae bacterium
GCCTGCACGACTTCGGCGCCTTCGTCGAAGTCGAGCCGGATGTGACCGGTCTGGTGCACATCTCTGAGGTGCACCGTGACTTCGTGGAGAACATCCACGCCTACCTGACCGAGGGTCAGGAAGTCACCGTCAAGGTCGTCGCCATCAAGGACGACGGCAGGATCGACCTGTCCATCAAACGGGCAGACTCTGGCTGGGAAGACGAGGTGCAGCGCCGGCAGAGCACCAAGCCGGACAAGGAGTTCAACCAGCGGCTGCGCAAGTTCATGCACCAGTCCGACATGATTCAGGGCGAGGTGCGACGGCGGAAGCGCTCTCACCAGTAGCCGTCATCGGCGGCATCCGCCACCCGCGCGGGAAGGCTTGAGCCAAGCCATCCATCAGGAGATCACCTTGCCCGACGTCCAGGCCGTCATCCTCGCCGGGGGGAAGGGCACGCGGCTGCGGCCGGTGACCGCCGAGTTGCCCAAGCCGCTCATCCCCATCGCCAACCGCCCGCTGATCGACCATCAGCTGCGCCATCTCGCAGCCAGTGGTATCCGCGATATCACGTTGGCGCTTGGGTACAACGCTGATCGTTTCGGGGGCGTCGAGGACACCGCACACGACCTCGATCTCGACCTGCGCATCATCGTGGAGCCGAGACCTTTGGGGACTGGCGGGGCGTTGCGTTGGTGCGCCGATCAGGGCGCCTTCGACGAGCGGCCGCTGCTGTGGATGAACGGCGATGTCGTCGCGACGCCTGACGTGGCGGCGCTGCTGGACGTCCACACCGAGCGGCAGTCCGTCCTGACCCTGTGGTTGACCTCGGTGCGCGACGTCAGCGAGTTCGGCGTGCTAGAGCTGGGAGCCGACGGCCACGTCGAGCACTTCTTGGAGAAGCCGGCGCCTGAGGAAACCGACAGTCATCTGGTCAACGCCGGGATCCTGCTGCTCGAGCCGAGCGTGCTGCAGCGGATTCCACCGGACACCTTCTTCTCGTTCGAACAAGGACTGCTGCCCGCCATGGTCAAGCAGGCCGAGGCGCTCTACGGGCTGTTCGACGGCGGCTACTGGCTGGACACCGGACGTCCGCGTGACTACCTGGCCGCCAACCGGCATGTGTTGGAGGGTCGCGTCGACTGGTCACCGGCCGGTACCAAGACCCAGGACGGCCTTTGGGAGGGTGAGGGCGTGCAGCGAGAGACCGTCGGGGTCATCCAGCCCGCCGTGCTGGGCGACGAGGTGGTCATCGAGAAGGGGGCGCAGGTCTTCGGCCGGGTCGCGCTCGGCCGGGGCACGGTGGTGCGTGCGGGAGCGCAACTGGAGGACTGCGTGCTGTTCGACGATGTCGAGATCGGTGCCGACACCGAGGTCTTCGGCTCCGTGGTGTGCAGCGGTGCGCGGATCGGCGCCAACGTGACGTTGGAAGGCTCGATCGTTGGTGCGCGCGCCAGCGTGGGCCCGCGCAACGAACTGCGCCACACCCGGTTGGCCCGCGATGTCGAGGTCGCCACCGGCACCCTCATCGTCGACCGTTGAAGGCGGCGAATTTCTCAACATCTGCTAGTCTTAATTGCGTGAGTTCGACACTCAATGATGTCCACGACCCGGAGACCAGCCTGTCGGCTGGTGGCCTCGTGGAACTGTTGGGTGACACCCGTGCGCGCCTGGTGCATCTACTCCACGGATCGGCGGCCTCCGTCGCCGGCCTGGCCGGCCAGATGGGCCTGTCGGAGGTGGCGATCCGCCGTCACCTGCAGGTTCTGGAACGAAACGGCCTGGTCAGCGCTCACACCGTGCGCAACGACCGGCCGGGCCGTCCCAGCGCCCACTACGCGCTGACCGACAAGGCCCGCCGGCTGTTCCCCGACAACTCCGCGGAGCTCGCCGGCGAGCTGATGGACTTTTTGAGCGACGAGCACGGCCGCTCCGAGCTGCTGCGCTTCCTGCGCTGGCGAGGCGAACGGCAAGCGCAGCGCTACGCCCCCGCCCTGGCGAACACCGGGACGGTCGCCGACCGCACCGAAGTGCTGGCGCAGCTGCTGTCGCGCGACGGATTCGACGCCGGCGTCACCACCGTCACCGCCCCGGACGGCAGCACCACGCTGCAGCTCGTGCAAGGCCACTGCGC
>JACCVM010000054.1 GCA_013698135.1 Euzebyaceae bacterium
CTCGCGCGCAACACTGCTTCGTAGGCGGGGTTGGACGGGTCGGCGGCGACGGGCCGTCCGGCGGCGTTGCGTACGCACTGGTCGTCGGGCAGACCCTCACGATCCCAGGCCTTCCACCACAACAGCACCCGGCGGCCCTCCAGGTGCCGCGAGTCGATCCACCCCCGCAGGTCCGGCCACTTGGCGGGATCGGCGACGCAGGTGGCGTACTGGTGCTGCCACTTGTCGTCGAGCACGATCGTGTCAGGAGCCAGATCCCGCGAGGACAAGGCGGACAGGAACTCGTCGTAGCGCGACTGGGTGGCATAGTCGCGAGGACGCCCGCCGTTGGTTGCGGCAAGGATGCACTGCGATCCCCAGCCGCAGAAGATCGGGCCGGACCACCAGCCGGGCCGAGCTGGGCGGGGCACGGGTTCAAGAAGGCCGAGGTCACCCAGGGCCTCGACGTACGCGCCGATGCCGGTGTACGGGTCCGGCGCGTCGAACCCGAAGACCAGGGACGGGGCCGAGAAGCTACCGGTGACCGTGGTCTGTCCCTCGTACGCCAGCCGCAGCGAGAAGGCGGCTTCCACCGCGTCGTAGTGCAGCGCCGTGAAGTGCTGGTCGCCGGCGCTCGCGGCGAGCCCCATGGTCAGCCACGGTCCGGACGGCAACTCGTCGGGGGAGTCCGGCGGAGCACCGCGACTGACGGCCAGGCAGAACGGCGGGGGCGTGAAGAACCAATGCTCCTTGCCGGGGACAGGACCGCCCAGAACGTCGAGGACCGTGGACTCGTCGGCGGGGCGCACCCGGCGCTCGGAGCCCCACGGCTCCGGGTTGAACACGCTGCGAAAGTCCGCTCCGCTCTGGAAGAACCCACTGCCCTGGTGCGGGTCCCCGCAGTAGTAGCCGCCGAGCAGGTGGACGTCGGTCAGCTGGCCGCGTCCTTCCACCGCCACGGACAGCAGCAGCCGCGCAGGGTCGCAGTCGAGGGTGATCCGCTTCGACGCCCACGCCGTGCTCTCGGCGTCGATCGTGACGCGTTGCCCGTCTGCGGTCGCGATCGCGCGCGCCGGGTGCAGCCGAGTCGTGTCATCCAGCCCGCCGCGGGTGTGCAGGCTCGGCGCCAGGAACAGCTCTGCCCAGGGCGCGCCGCGAGGGTCGGCCAGGAGGGCGTAGGGCTTGCCGGCAGGTAGCCACAGCCCGTAGAACGGCGTGCGCACGTGCAGGCCGTTGTCGCGAGCGTCGATGCGCACCGTCATGGGGTGTGTCCTTGGCGGGGCGGGAAGGCCTCCGGGTCGTCCATCGCGACCAGACAGCCGTGCAGCGTGACCCCGACGCACCAGGCGTGCGACAGGGTGAGCAGCGAGCCCTTCGGTTGGAAGCAGTTCGTCTGGTAGTACCGCTCGCTGACCATGCCCTTGCGCGCGTTGAAGTCGCCGTCCTGGCGAGCGACGAACTGCAGGAAGCAGCTCAGGTTGTCGCGGGCGCGTTGCAGGTAGTGGTCGTCGCCGGTGTGCCGCCACAGGCGAACCAGCTCCGCCAGGCACACCAGCCCGTAGGCGTGCAGGTGCTGGTTGGACGGTGAGGCCTGGTCGGCGCCGCGGCTGCGGAAGTCGTAGTGGCCCAGCACGGTGTGCTCGTCGAAGGCGATGTTGTAGGTCCAGCGAAAGGTCATCATCCAGTCGGCCGCCTGCCGTGCCAGCCGCAGCCAGCGGCCGTCGCCGTCCGCTTCGTACAGGGCGACGTAGGCGATCAAGGCGTTGTAGGCGTCTTCGGAGGTTGGCGCCAGATGCACGTCCTCAGGCGCTCCGTAGATGAAGGCGTCCTCGACGAAGGTGGCGTAGTGATCCCCGGCCCGTCGTGCCACCGCCAGGAGATCCGGGTCGCCGAGCAGTCCGGCGCCCTCCGCCAGCGCGGCGATCCACAGCATCCCGGCGGCGGAGCCGCGCTCGACGACGGCTCCGGTGTCCTGGTGGTAGTAGGAACCCAGGTTGCCGGAGGCGTCCTGGGAGTCCGCCGCGAAGCCGAGGTTGTCGCCCGCGGCCTGCTGCCAGCGCGGCCGAGGCTGGCCGTGGCGGTCCTCCAGCCGCGCGGCGCGGATCAGGAACAGCGTCGCTTCGGCAAGGGTGCGCGCGTGCAGCCAGCTCGCGTCGGGGTTCCAGCCGCCGCGCCATCCCCGCTCCAGGGTCCACATG
>JACCVM010000067.1 GCA_013698135.1 Euzebyaceae bacterium
GAGCGCTCACCGGAGCACGCGCCGCGATGATCGGCGGGTGCAGCGCCACCTCCAACGTGGCCGCCGGGCAGCGCTTCGACGTGCCGGTGTCTGGCACGCAGGCGCACGCCTTCGTCATGGCCTTCGCCACCGAGCTGGAGGCCTTTCGCGCCTACGCCGCCACCTTCCCCGACACCAGCATCCTCCTGGTCGACACCTACGACACGCTGTGCAGCGGCGTTCCCAACGCGATCACCGTCGCCGACGAGCTGGCGGAAGCGGGACACAAGCTCAAAGGCGTTCGGCTGGACTCAGGCGATCTGGCGTCGCTGTCGCACGAGACGCGTCGCCTGCTGGACGCCGCCGGCCTGCGCGACGTCCAGATCATCGCCTCCGGGGACCTGGACGCCGAGCGGGTCCGCGAACTCGAACAGCTCAACGTCCCGATCGACGGCTACGGGGTCGGCACCTCGTTGCTGACCGCGCGCCGCGACCCTGCCCTGTCAGGCGTGTACAAGCTCGCCGAGATCGCCGGAAGCCCGGTGATGAAGCTCAGCGGCAGCCCGGCCAAGGCCACCAGCCCGGGACGCAAGCAGGTGTGGCGCGGTGACACCGGCGACGTCATCGGGCTGCACGACGAGGACCTGGAGGGCGAGCCACTGCTGGTTGAGGCCATGCGCGACGGGCAGCGCAGGCTGCCGCGCGCCGGCCTGGCACAGCTGGCGCAACGCAGCCAGAAGGCCGTGGCGGCGGTCCAACCGAAGGTCGTGACCGGAGCGTGGTCCGTGCGCTCCAGCCACCTGCTCGACAGCCTGCGGGCGGCCACCATGCGGCACCTGGGCCAGGGACTTGTCTCCTAGAGATGCCCAGACGCACAGAAAGGCCGCGCCGAAGCGCGGCCTTTCTGCAAGGGTCCTACCTACTCCGACGCGGCCTCGCTGGCGGCGCCGCCCTCACTCGCGCCGCCGCCCTCACTCGCGCCGCCGCCGCCTCCGCCGCTCGAGCAGCCGACCGCGGAGAGGGCCAGCAGGCCGGCCAGCACGCCGGCGATGATGTTCTTCTTCATGGGAGAGTCCTCCATACATCTGCGGGCCGATCCCGCCTTTGCGGGGGCCAAGCGCCTCCTACCCGTGTAGGAGGTAGCCGAATCCTTGCACACTGTGCCCTCAAAGCGCCAGTACTTACGTGTCCACCTGGACACATTGGCGGTCATCTCCGGCGAAACGTCAGGCCACGCGTGTGGGGGTCACGGCGCAACGTCCCCGCCGAGACCAATGCCCGCAGGTCGGCGGCGGCGGTGTCACGGCTGAGGCCGGTCGCCGCAGCGTACTGGCCGAGCGTGATCGTGGCACCGAACGCCATCCGGCCCGCGATCTGGACAGCCCGCGCCGGTGGTGCCGGTGAATGACCAACGAGGCGCCGCGCGACCGCCGCCAGACCCGCGACCACCGCCTCGGTGTGCCACTCCAGCCACGGTCCGAGGTCACCGCGCCGGTGAATGGTGGCGGCAACCTCGTTGTGGTAGCCGCTGGGGTCGGCGGCCAGCGTGCGTTCGGGAACCGCCACCGCTGTGGGGTCCAGTCCACGAGCCCGCAACACCAACCGCGCGGTAGCACGCGCCAGCCGCCCGTTGCCCGCCTCGAACGGCTGCCACTCCAGCAACCGCTCGTGCACGACGCCGGCGACCACCAGCGTCGGCAGGCCGGCACTACCGGCCGAGCCGGTGGCGCCCAACCACTCGACCAGCCCGTCCACCAGGCGAGGCACGACCCTCGGGTCCGGGGTGTTGTACAGAACTCGGCCCTGTGCTCCGTCGTGCACGGCCTGGATGGTCCGGCGAGGACGCCCGACGACCTGCGGAGCGACCAGTCCTCGGCAGATCAGCCCGTGCAGCGTCGTCAGCACCGTCAAGGGGGCTTCGAACAGCTGGTCCGCCAGCTCGGCTTCGGCGTCGTAGCAGGCCAGCAGGTTGGCGTACTCAACCGCGGCCACCTGCTGGGTCGCCATCCCGTCCAACTTCAGCGCCGTCGCCCAGCCGCCCGCCTGTGGCGCGGCCACGTTGCCCGCGGAGTCATCTGACCTGCGTTCGCCAGCGGGCTCATCAAACCGGCGTTTCCCGGCGGGCCAGACCCAGGTGCCCGCGTCGACCGCGTCGGCGGTGGCGTCATCCAAGGGGCTGGCGTCCAACCGGGCCGACAGCCGACCGGCGTCGCGTTTGGCGCGCTGGGCTTCGGCCGCCAGGCCCTCGGGGGGCGCCGCAGCGATGCGCGCCGCCGCCGCGGCGGCGTCTTCGACCAGCCCGACGAGGTGATCGCTGTAGTGGAAGCGGACGTCCATCAACGCCACTGCAGGCGCAGGCGACCACCCGTCAGCCGCTCGAGGGCCTTGCGTTCGTGGCGGCGACCCATCACCCAGCCGCCGGCAGCGCCTCCCAGGGTCAGCGCACCGGCGGCCGACAGCTTGGCCATCTGCTTGGCCTGACGGTTGAACTCCACCACTGGCCAGCCCCGCCGGTGCGCCACCGCGGTCATGGAGCGGTCAGGGTTGACCGCCACCGGGTGGCCGACGATCAGCATCATGGGCAGGTCGCTGGCGGAGTCGGAGTAGGCGTAGCACTTGGCCAGGTCGTAGCCGCGCTCGGCCGCCAGCTTGCGGATGTGGGAGGCCTTGCCCTCGCCGTAGCAGAAGGGTGCGGCCAGCCGGCCGGTGTAGACGCCGTCGACGATCTCGCTCTCGGTACCCAGACCCCCGGCGATCTCCAACGCTCGCGCCAGCTGGCCGACGATCTCGACGGGGCTGGCCGAGATGATGTACACGTCGCGGCCCGCCTCAGAGTGGATGTCGAGCAGCGTCTGTGCCTCGGCCCGAATGCGCGGCAGCAACTCCTCCACCACCGCCGGCGACAACCGCCTCAGCACCTCGGCGGGCGTGCCGGCGACGCTTTCCAGGAGGCGGTCACGCATCGCCGCGGACTTCTCGTCGGAGGCGCCGAACATTCTGAACACGACGCTGGACGCGCCGTCGCCGAGCAGGCGGCCCAGCGGGCGCAGCCCGGCCCGGTAGCACGCCTTGCCGAAGTAGTAGGCGCTGCTGCCCGACATCAGCGTGCGGTCGAGGTCGAAGAACGCGGCGGAGTCCGTCATCCCAGCCCAGTATGTCCAGCCTCGCCCAGACCGTCGAACCCCACCACCCAGGCCGCGCCCGACGCCAGCCACCAGCGTGAACGACGGATAGAAGGGTTGGTCACACTGTGAGGACCAACCCTTCTATCCGCTGGCAGTCGGCTCGGCGGCGCAGGCGTGGCCCGCCCGACGAGGTCAGGTCCGGTCGCGCCGGGGCGAGCGCTGACCGTCGTCGCGTTGCACGTCCACGACCTCCACGTCGATCGGCTCGGCGCCACGGGTGCGTGGCGGAGGCCGGACACCACCGCGTCGCCCGTGGGGCGTACCCAGTGAGCCGAGGGCGAACAACCCCCGTGCGCGGCTGCGCACGAGGCGGTTGGCCACCGCCCTGGTGGGAGGCAGCACCAGCAGCAAGCCCGCCGCGTCGCTGACGAAGCCCGGGGTCAGCAGCAGCGTCCCACCCACCAGGACCAGCGCGCCGTCCACAACCTCCTTGGCGGGAATGCGCGCTTGCTGCAACGCGGCGGTGAAGTTGCGCCACGCGGCCCGACCCTCGCGGCGCACCAGCCAGGCACCGGCCACCGACACCAACAGCAGGATCACCAGCGTCGGCAGCAGCCCGATCAGGTCGCCGACCTGGGCGATGACGAACAGCTCGACGATCGGGACGACGATGAACGCGATCAGCAGCAGCGCGGGCATCTATGACGCCTTCTTCTTCCCCGCCTTGGCTGCCTTGGGCGATGCCTCGTCCTGCGACTCGGAGCGGTCGGCGGCGGCGCCGCTGCCTCGCTTGCGCGCCGACTCCACCGACTGGCGCAGCGCCTCCATGAGGTCCACCACGGCTGCCGGCTCGCCGGGCTCCTCGACGACGGTGACCTCTTGACCCTCGACCTTGGCCTGGACGGCCGCCATGACCTTCTCGCGGTACTCGTCGGAATAGGCGGTGGGGTCAAAGTCCTCGGTGAGGTTTTCGATGAGCGTCTCGGCCATCTGCACTTCCTGCTTGCGCGGCTCCGGCAGCTCGTCGATGTCGAGGTCTTCCAGCGACAGCTGGCGGATCTCGTCTGGCCAGTACATCGTCTCCAGGACGAACATCTCATCGTGCAGACGCAGGGTGGCCAGGTGTTCCTTGTCGCGCATGGTGATCTTGCACACCGCGACCGTGTTGCGGTCGTGCATCGCCTTGGACAGCAGCCCGTAGGCCTTGGCGCCGGCCGGGTCAGGGCCGAGGTAGTACGAGCGCTGGAAGTAGATCGGGTCGATCTGTTCAAGCGGGACGAACTGCAGGATGTCGATGGCCCGTGACGAGGCCGGCTTCATCGCTTCGAGCTCGTCGGCATCGAACACCACGTAACGGTCGGGCTCGTACTCATAGCCTTTGACGATATGGTCGTAGCCGACCTCCTCGCCGTCCGCCTTGGCCACGCGCTGGTAGCCGATGCGGCTGTGATCCGATGCGCGCAACTGGTTGAACGATACCGACTTGTCCTCCGTGGCGGGGTATAGCCGCACGGGGATGGTGACCAGTCCGAAGGACAGCGAGCCCTTCCACAGTGTCCGCATCTCAACCTCCTGCCGGCGTGAGGAAGCCCTACGGTACGGCCGCCGGCGTCGCAACGATGGTCTACCTCGCGGGGCGCCTGGTCAACCCGGCCCGGGCAACCCGTGCCTGCGCAACGGTGGGAAGATGGCTGACCATGAGCACCGTGGCGACCACCATCGACTTCCCCGAGGCGCTGCCGTTGCGGCGGGAGGGCAAGGCCTGGTTCGTCGACGCCGACGGCACCACCGTCAAGGTGTCCAACCCCGACAAGCCCTACTGGGGTCCGGAGGGTTACACCAAGGCCGACCTGCTGGCCTACTGGTACAACGCGGCGCTCTGGGTGCTGCCCTACCTGCGGGACCGGCCGCTGACCCTCAAACGCATGCCCGACGGGGCCGACGGGGCCTTCTTCTACGCCAAGCAGGCCCCACCGGGGACGCCCCCGTGGATGGTCACCGCGCCGGTGACCGGTCGGCGCAGCGGCAAGACCACCGAGTACCTGCTGGCCACCGACCGCGCCAGCCTGGTGTTCACGGCCAACCTTGGCTGCATCGAACTGCATCCCTGGCACAGCCGCATCGACGACATCGGCCGGCCCGACTACGCCTTCTTCGACCTCGACCCGATGGGGGCGGCCACCTTCGCCGACGTGCGCGAGGTCGCGCTGCTCGTGCGCACAGCCTTGGAGGGCCTCGGCCTGCGCGGCTACCCGAGGACGTCCGGTGCCACCGGCATGCAGGTCTACGTGCCGCTGGACCGCCGGCACTCCGCCGGTCAGGTCCGCGAATGGGTGGGCCGGGTCTGCCGCCTGCTCAACCGAGCCGACCCGCAGCGCACGACGATGGAATGGGTGGTGGAGCGCCGTGGCGCGCAGGTGTTCCTGGACCACAACATGAACACCGAGGGCAAGAACATCGCCGTCACCTACTCCCCCCGCCCGGAACGGGCCGCCTCGGTGGCCACGCCACTGCGCTGGGACGAGGTCGCCGCTGGCGTCGAACCGGCCGACTTCACCATGGCGACGATCTTCGGGCGGCTGGCGGAGGTCGGTGACCTGTTCGCCCCGGTGCTGGCCGGAGGCCAGGACCTGTCGCCGGCGATGCATGCCCTTGGGATGGATCCCACACCGGAGCCCGATCCGGCCGCGCACCAGGTCACGGCGCCACAAGTTCTTGCCGAGCGGCTGGCGACCTACCAGGGCAAACGCGATTTCGCCCGCACCCCGGAGCCCCCGCCCCCCGCCGGACCCGGAGAAGACGTCGAGGATGCGGCGGACGTCGACGAGCGTCCACAGTTCGTCCTGCAGCACCATCTGGCTCGCCGGCTGCACCACGACCTGCGTTTGGAGCGGCACGGCACGGCGCCGTCGTGGGCTCTGCCCAAGGGCCTGCCTGACCGCAAGGGGGTGCGCCACCTCGCGGTGCAGACCGAGGACCATCCCGTCAGCTACATGTCGTTCAGCGGCGAGATCCCGGCCGGCGAGTACGGCGGCGGCCAGGTGCGCATCTGGGACTCGGGGACCTATGACCTGCTGGAGTGGACCGACGACAAGGTCAACTTCCGTCTGCACGGTCGCCGCCACTCCGGGGAGTACCACCTGTTTCGCACGGGCCGCGACGGCGACGCCAAACAGTGGCTGGTCATCCGCGCCGACGACGCGCTCACCGACGTGCCCCCCGACTCGCCCTCGTTCGCGCCGATGCTGGCCAGTGACGGCGGCCAGGCCTTCGACGACCCCGAGTGGCTGTTCGAGATCAAGTGGGACGGCGTGCGCGCGATCGCCACGGTCCGGCGTCCTGGCACCGGGAACGACGCCGGCACCCGGCTGGTCAGCCGCCAGGGCAACGACATCACCCCCGCCTACCCTGAGCTCGCGCCCCTGTGGGAGCGCGTGCTGGCGCGCAACGCCGTCCTCGACGGCGAGATCGTGGCGTTGGACGACCACGGCCGGCCGTCCTTTCAGCGCCTGCAACGGCGGATGCACCTGCGCGACACCGTCGGGGTCGCTCGCGCCGCCGAGCGTTCCCCTGTCCGCTACATGGTCTTCGACCTGCTCGCGGCCGACGGGCGGCCCTTGATCGACCGACCGTTGCGGGACCGCCTCGCGCTGCTCGACGAGGTCCTCGTCGCCGGCGGCCCCTTCGTGCGCAGCACCACCGTGGCCGAGGACGGCAAGGCGTTGTTCGAGGCCGCACGGCAACAGGGTTTGGAGGGGCTGATCGCCAAGCGTTCGGCGTCGCTGTACCGGCCGGGCAAGCGATCCCGCGACTGGCTCAAGTTCAAGGTCCGCCGCAGTGCCGAGGTCGTCATCGGCGGCTGGCTGCCGGGCAAACAGGGCCGCAGCGGCCGCCTGGGCGCCCTGCTGCTCGGGCTGTACGACGGCCCGGCGTTGCAATTCGTCGGCCGGGCGGGCACGGGCTTCGACGACGCCGAGCTCGCCCGCCTGGGGGATTTGCTGGCCGACCTGGCCCGCGAGGACTCGCCGTTCGCGCCGAGTCCACAGATGCCTGCCCAGGCCCGCTTCGTCGACCCCGTGCTGGTGTGCACGGTCGAGTACGTCGAACACACCGAGGGTGGCTTGCTGCGCCACCCCTCCTACAAGGGGCTGCTCGACAGCGCCGTACCTGTCGAGCAGACGCTACGACGGCTGCAGACCTGACCCTGCGGTCAGCGCTGAGGCTTGGCGTTGGTCGGCGGCTTGTCGCGCAGTGACTCCGAGCCCTGGTCGTCCAGCGACCGGAAGCGCAGGACCGTGAACGACTCGGCGGCCTCGAGGCCGGCCTCGGCGCCCTGCTGGATCGCCATTTCTTTCACCCGGGGGCCAGGGTCCCACCCCGACAGCTGCGACGCGTGGCAGCGCAGCGCCGCCAGCTTCTGCTCCAGCGTGGCGGTCACGTCGACCAGGTCGTTGCCTTGCCCGAAGCTCATCAGCCACAGCTCGGCAACGTCCCACGGCTCCAGGCCCTCGTCGATCAACGAGGTGTCCCACAGCCGCGTGGACGCCGCGGGATTGATGGCGTGCAGGACGAGGTCGCCGACGGCGCGATGGTCGGGATGGTTGACATAGCCCAGCTCGGACCAGCGCACGCTGGGGTCCAGGGTGACCACCGCCTCGGGCCGATGGTGGCGGATCGCCGCCGCCACCTGGCGGCGCGCCTCGATCGAGGGCTCCAGGTAGCCGTCGGCGTAGCCCAGGAACGTCACGTCGCTGACGCCGAGCACCGCGCACGCCGCGCGTTGCTCGTCCTGGCGGATCTGGTGCAGGCGCTCCCGCGTCATCGTCGGATCCGCCGACCCGCTGGCGCCATCGGTGACCACGAGATAGCGCACGTCGGTTCCCATCGCGGCCCAGCGCGCGACCGTTCCCGCGCAGCCGAACTCCGCGTCGTCCGGGTGCGCGATGATCACCAGCGCCCGGCCGAACGGGCGCAGCGGATCCCACACCCGGCCGCTGGTCGCATCGTTGTTGACCACCGGCGCGCAGCCTAGTGCCAGGGGCAAAACGCCTACCGCGCCCCCTGCGGCGCGTTGACGGACGACTCCAGCCGGTAGCCCATGCCGCGAACGGTGGCGATGCGACCCTGCCCGAACTTGCGACGTAGGTAGCCGACGTACACGTCGACGACGTTGGAGCCGGGGTCGTAGTCGTAGCCCCACACATGGGACAGCAGCTGCTCGCGGGACAAGACTTGGCCGGCGTGGCGCATCAGCGTCTCCGCCAGGGTGAACTCACGAGCGGTCAACTCGATGTCGCGCTCACCCACGCGGACGCGCCGCGTACGCAGATCCAACGACAGGTCGCCGACACTCAGCACCGTCTCCTCCTGCGCTCGCTCGCCGCGCAGGCGCACCCGCACGCGGGCCAGCAGCTCTTCGAAGCGGAACGGCTTGGTGACGTAGTCATCCGCCCCGCCATCCAGCCCGGCAACCGTGTCATCCACGCCGTCACGGGCGGTCAGAATCACGACCGGCATCGCCGACCCCCCGCGACGCAGCTCGCGCAGCACGGCGAAGCCGTCCTTGCCCGGCAGACCGATGTCGAGCACCAGCAGGTCGAACTCACCGGATCGGGCGCGGAACAGGGCCTCCTGGCCGTCGGCGGCCACGCTGGTGGTGAACCCGTTGGCCTTGAGTCCCTTTTCGAGGAACGACGCGATCCTTGGCTCGTCCTCGGCGATGAGGATGCGGTTCATCACTCCTCCACGGATGGTGGGTCGACAGGAAATGTGAGCGTGAAGGTGGCGCCCTCTCCCGGCGCGCTGGCCAGGTCCACACGACCGTAGTGAGCCTGAGCGATCGCGCGCACGATCGACAGGCCCAGCCCGGCGCCCTCCGAGACGCGCCGGCTCCCCGTCGAGCGCGCGAAGCGTTCGAAGATGCGGTCACGGTCCGCCGCCGCCACACCGTCGCCGGTGTCGCGCACCCACAGGCGCGCTTCGCCGTAGCGCATCTGCGAGCCCAGCGCGATGGTGTCACCGGCTTGCGTGTGCTGGGTAGCGTTCTGTGCCAGCTGCATGACCGCCTGCGTCAGGCGCTGC
The DNA here is from genome assembly GCA_013698135.1 of Euzebyaceae bacterium. Taxonomy (GTDB): domain Bacteria; phylum Actinomycetota; class Nitriliruptoria; order Euzebyales; family Egibacteraceae; genus JACCTL01. Next base: position 9,186 of record JACCVM010000067.1, read on the forward strand.
CGGTCGGCGACAACCAACCCCTCGCCGCGAGCCTCCTGCTTCCAGTTGCGAGCTCCCAACGTCGCGGCCTTGGCGAACAGATCGTCAGTGAGCACACCGAGATCCACGGTCTCGGTGTGCAGGAAGTCGTGCCGCTCCGCCTTGGCCAGCATCAGCAGGTCGTCGACCATCCGGCTCATCCGGTCCAGCTCGTCGGTCAGGATCACCACGGTCTCCGCTCGCTCCTGCGGGTCGTCACCGAGCAGCTCGAGGTGGCCTCGGATAATGGTGATCGGCGTCCGCAGCTCATGGCCGGCGTCCACGATGAAATACCGCTGGGTGGCGAACGCGTTCTGCAGGCGGTCCAGCATCTCGTTGAAGGTGGCAGACAGCCGGGAGACCTCGTCGTCCCCGTGGACCGGGATGCGTTTGGACAGGTCGGTCTCCGAGATGGAGCGCGCCGTGTCGGTGACCAGTCGCACGGGCGCGAGGATGCGCCCGGCAGCCACCCAGGCCACTAGGGAGGCGAGCAGCAGGGTGGCGAAGCCGACGGAGACGAAGACGCGAGCGACGTCGTCGACCTCGCGTACCTGCAGGTCGCGGAACTGCGCGACCACGAAGACACCGGCCTCGTCCCCCGCGGCGCCGGCAAGGCTGGCCTGGACGGGCATCGCGGCGTAGTCGACGCGCCCGACCTCGGTCATCACCGAGCCGCGCGTCGGTTCGGTGGTGGCTCCCAGCCGCCGCATCAGCGCCGTGTCCTCGTGCAGTGGCGCGGGTGGGGACTGGGCGCTGCGCTGATGGCCGCGCCCATCCACGAAGGTGAGCATGGTCTCGTCCGGCGACGGGATGTTGCGGCTGATGAACACCTCGAGCAGCCGTTCCACCGAGCCGAAGCGCTCTCCGGTGGCGGGGTCACGACCTTCTCGCACCAGCGTGCGCAGCTCGGCGACCTCCTGCACCAGCTCGTCGTTGACCTGTTCGTCCAGCCGCGCCAGGAGCACCTGGCGGACCATGACCAAGGAGGCCAGCAGCGCCAACCCGATCAAGCCGACATACCAGGCAAGGATGCGCGTGCGGGCGGTGGAAAAGGACCGGCGCCACCGCGACCGCGGCGGAGAGCTGGTTGCCGGACGTGCCGGCGAATCAGTCGTCGTCGTCCCCGCCGCCGTCGTCGTCGTCCCCGCCGTCGTCGTCTCCGTCGCCGCCGTCGTCGTCGTCATCGTCGTCACCCCCGCCGCGGTCGTCCCGGTCGTCATCCCCGTCGTCGTCGTCCCCGCCGTCGTCATCGTCGTCGTCGTCGTCCGCGGGCAGGGGGGGGTCCGGGTTCGGGGCGGGGGCCGGGGCGGGGCCAGGGGCAGGGGCAGGGGCGGGTTCGGGGACAGGAGAAGGCGCAGGATCCGGGGCTGCACGACCTTGGCCGCCCTTGCGCTCCCCGCGAGGTTCCTGCGGCGCCCGCTCGTCACCGTCGGGCTCGGGTCGCGGACGGTTCCGGCGGCGAGGGCGGTCATCGCGCGAAGGTGTCTCGGTCGGTTCGAGCTGTTGGAGCTCGACGCTGATGGGTGGGCCGAGCGATCTCGGACTGGTCCGGCCGGCGGTGGACAGCAGTGCACCGAAGACCACCCCGACCAGCAGGGTTGCAAGCAGGACGGGAACGGCGAGGCGGCTCACAGACTTCCAGGCTGATGACGCAAGATGATCATCACATGAGGTGCGCATGAGAAGCCTCTCATGCAAAGCGGCGTTACGATGCCGTCATGGGTGCG
>JACCVM010000068.1 GCA_013698135.1 Euzebyaceae bacterium
CGATGGTGGCGCGTTTGCGCTTGGCGTCGACCGCGACCATGTGGATGGCGTCGGCGCGGCCGCGCAGCAGGTTGCCTGGCCGCGCGGGGGGGCCGAGGTCGGAGCCGATCAGGAGCACCACCAGCCGACGTTCGCCGTCCCAGCCGGGCCGCAGGTTCGCCCGCCCCAGGCCGCCGGCCGTGGCCAGACCGGCACTGAGTACGGCCCCCAGCAGCAGCAGTACCCCGAGAACCACCAGCGCCCGTTTCATGTCGACCCCTTGTCGCGCCGACCCTTGTCGCGCCGACCCTTGTCGGGCTGCGCTTTGTCGGCCTGCCCTCTGTCAGGTTGCCGTTGTCGGAACAGCCGGACCGCGACGTGGTCGGCGCGCCAACGGCCGGAGCGCGGCAGGAACACCATCGAGCCCTCCTGACGCAGACGCTGCAGCGTCCCAGCGCGTCGCAGGGGCAGGCGAGCGTGGTACGTCACCGTCACCGCGGTCATCCTCGGGCCGGCGTGCAAGACCACCACGCGCGCGCTGGCGCGCGTCCGGCCGCCACCCTGGATCGCTGGTCCGCCCCGCAAGGTCAGGGCGCGCAGATCACGGGGGCCAAGCAGTCGGCGGGCCCGGCGGCTGAGCAGCGCGCGCAGCGGGGCACGCGTGCCTCGGGTGGACGGCTCGACGAAGGTGGCGTTGAGATAGCGCTGCAGCCGGCCGACCTCCCGCCGCGCCGCCTGCCGCACGGCACGCTTGATCCTCGGACCTGGCCGGGGCTTGGTGCCGTGCAGCCCGCTATTGGCCTGCGGCTCGTCGCGAATCCGAGTGATCCGCACCGTCAGCCGCTGCGGCTGTGGTGGCCGGGGCTTGCGCTCCCTGCGCGTTTGGCTGGGGGCGCGGCTGGGCCTCTCGCCGGGCTGTGCGACGTCCGGCGGGGGATCGGGGGCAGCCGGCTGCCTCGGCTGGTTGCAACCGGTCGACAGCAGCAAGGCGACCACGCCCGCGACCACCAGGCGGTGGCGACGGCGCGGGCGGCTCATGGTCCCTAAGGGTGCCACCGACGGCCATGGCTACATGGCAAGCCGCCCCGCCCGAACGGGCAGGGTGGCTGGAGGCCGGGCAGGAAGCGAGCCTACGGAGCGGCGACGGCGGCCTTGGCGTCGACGATGCCATAGCCGTAGGTGGGGGTGTAGGTGCCACGGGTCTGCACACCAGGGGTCCGGGCGGTGGCCTTGAGGACGTCCACGACCTCGGTGTGGCTGCGGCCCTGAGCGGTCAGCAGCGCGGCGACGCCCGCGACGTGCGGCGTGGCTATCGAGGTACCGGCGTAGAAGTCGTAGCCGGGGGTGCCGACGTTGTCGGTGCAGAAGCCGCCCGCTCCGGCGGGAACCGTAGAGATGATGTCCTCCTCACACGACAGGAAGGCTGCACCGCCGGGACCGGCGACGACATCCATGTCGGGCTTGACGGCGAAGTTGGAGTAGCTGGCCTTGAGCTCGTTGCGGTCGGTGGCGGTGACACACAGCGCACCCTCGTCGAAGGCTGGCGTGCCACAGATGGACGCGAAGTCGTTGCCGGCGGCGGCGATGACGACGACACCCCTGCGGTTGGCGTAGCGGATGGCGTCCTGCACGTCGGTGATCTTCCCGGTGATGACCAGGGCCTGCACGCCTGGCAGCGCACCCAGGCTCATGTTGATGACGTCGGCACCGTTATTGACCGACCAGCGGATCCCGTAGGCGATGTCCTCGAAGGACCCACCTTCCTCGCCAAGGACCTTGACGGCCAGCAGCTTGGCCTTCGGCGCGACACCAGCGATGCCCGTGCGGTTGTTGGTGATCGCGGCGGCGGTGCCGGCGACGTGGGTGCCGTGGGGGTCGCCGGCGCCGGCTTTGGCGCCGCCGGACTCCCAGTCACCGTTGCCGCACCCGGAGGCGCCGCAGTCGATGAAGGTCTTGCCACCGACGATCTTGCTCGCCAGGTCGGGGTGGTCCAGGTCGATGCCGGTGTCGACGATGGAGATGGTCTGCCCGGCGCCCTTCGACGTCGACCAGGCCTGCGGGGCCTTCACCTGTCGCGGCCCCCCTGCAGCTTCCAGTACTTGTCGTTTGGCGCGCTCGCGGCTGTGGTTCCTGCCACGGCGCTCCCGACGCTGGCCAGGATCAGCGCAAAGGCTGCGATGAGGGTCAAGACCGCTCGGGTGGATCGCATGGGGTGTGCTCCTCGAAGTTGATGATTGACGGCATCCGGTCCTCGGCGGCCATGCAGCGGCGAACCGGGGCGCTCAACGGCGTACTTCGAGTCCCGAGGAGTGTTCCTGCCTCCCGTCTACGCTGCCTGGCATGGTTGTCCTGCGCTCCACCGCCGATCCGGCGACGCCGGCGTTCCGCCGCAACGACGAGGCGCATCGCGCGCTGGTGGCCGAGTTGCGCGAGCGCCTGCGTCAGGTGTCCGCGGGCGGTGGCGACACGGCACGCGAGCGTCAT
>JACCVM010000084.1 GCA_013698135.1 Euzebyaceae bacterium
GCCGTAGGCGGCGTCCATGGCCGCGGCGGTGTCGCGGACGGCCGCCGGAAGGGCCCCGCGGTCGCGCGCGAACAGCAGCAGCGCCTGGGCGTTCTCGCGGTACCAGGCGTACAGCTCGGTCAGTGCCCGCTGCGCACGTTGCTGGACGGGCGGCACCTGGGCCCATGCCGAGGCGTCGGGCGACGGGTGCAGGGCGGCCCAGTGCTGCGTGCACGCGGCGAACAGCTGCTGCTCGTCGGCGAAGTGGCGGTACACGGTCAGGCGGGTGACGCCCGCCTCCTCGGCGACGGCGCTGATCGTCGTCCTAGCGGGGCCCAGTGTGGTGTGGAGGCGGACGGCGGCCTCCGTGATCCGCAGGATCGTCTCGTCGACGAGCTCCGCCCGCTTGCGCATCCGGTACGGGCGAGATTTCGTTGAACGTTGCTGTTCATTCAATATTGACATCCTGCCTTCCCACTGGTTCAGTGTACGACTGTGTTCATCGAAAAGGAGGTACCAGACATGGATGCTGCAGGAAGGGTTGCTGCCGCGCCCAGGGTGAAGGTCGTGCGACCGGGTGAGGGCCGATCGGGTGGGCTAGCGCCTGGCGTCGGCGTCGTGTTCAAGATCGACGGCCGCGACAGCGGTGGAGCACTGTCGATCGTGGAGCACCCCTTCGCGGTGGGAGCGCTCGTGCCGCCGCACGTCCACACCGTCGAGGATGAGTTCTCCATCGTGCTCGAGGGGGAGATCGGCTTCCGCTCCGAGGACCAGGAGGTGGTCCTGGTCCCCGGCGGCTACATCGTTAAGCTCCCGCGGTGAAGTCCACGCCATGTGGAACGCCGGGTCGACACCGGCCCGGATGATCGAGGTGATCTCGCCGGCCGGCTTCGAGGACTTCTTCCGCGAGCTGGTCGACATGACCGACGCCGGGCCCCCCGACCCCGACCGCATCGCCCAGGTCGCCGGGCGCTACCAGCTGCCGTCCGCGGAGCCGGACTGGCTGCCCGACGTCATCTCGCGCTACGGCCTCACGCCACCTCCGGCTTTCTGACCGGCTACGACGCACCGAGGAAGGAGATCGTCGCGGCGGCGCCGACCGCAGCGCCGCAATCTGCGATGACGTCGCCGACGCGCTCGCGTGGGGCCGGAACTGCCTTGTGCTCACCCAGTGGACCGAACACATCGGCCGGCTGTGCTCGCAGCTGACCGCACGCGGTCACCAGCCGATGGTGCTGCGCGGCGGGATTGCACGACTACGTCGACAGCCACGTCCCGGTGCTGGCTCGCATGCACACCAAGCGCCTGACCGGCTACCGCAGCCTCGGCTTCGATGCACCTACACCTAGTGGGAGGCAGTGAGCCGCGGCGCGCTGGGATCGCTCTCGAAGCGACCGTCTCGCGAGCGACCACCCGCGCGCGTCCCCGGCGCACGACCCCGACCGGCAAAATTCTTCAGAACAGCTGTCCTATTTTGGGCCTCAGAACCGGGTTGGTGGTTGGGAACCTTTATGCCCAGAGGCAAAGGTGGAAAAGACTTGCTCCTATTCGAACTTCGCCGAGCTGCTGGAGCGAGTCGAAACGCTCGTGTCTGCGGCGCGGCTCATCGAGTGAGGTCCGAGGTCAGTGCGGCACCCGGCGCCGCAGCCGCGTGCGCTAGCGCTTTGCGCGGCTGAGCTGAGTCTTCGAATGAAGCAGACATCCGAGCCCACCGGTTACCGGAGGGCTGGTACGGCCGAGTCAGAGTTCCCCAGGCCGCCGGTGCTCACGGTCGCTCGTCACGGATGCGTGCGAGAAGGCGAACTGGGTCGGCACGGCTGTCTGCGTAGACGCGGTCAGTCGAGAGATCGCCGGGCAGCGCGTGAGCGAGCTTGTTGCGGTACGCGACCAACTCGGACCACGGCTCCACGCCGGGGTCGAGGTCGAGCACGTCTCTGCGGTAGGTCTCCGCCACGTTCCCTGCGGTGATCCACAGCCGTTCTATGGCCAGGCGGATCGTCGGCTCGGCGTCCTAGATGACCTTGTCGCCGGGGAGGATCGCCCCCAGTTGCTCCAAGGTGTCGATGAGCGCGTCGAGCAGCTCATCGCCGGTCACAACGGTTTCGTGTCGGCCGCGCCTGGGACGTCATCGGTGAGCACATGGACGTACGCGCCCACTACTTGGCTGGCCTCGAAAGACAGGCGGTTCACCGAGCGATACCCGGACTCGTCGCTGTGCACGACGACGGTTCCGTCTCCTCGGATGCGCGGCGCGCCCAAGTTGTGCACCGTAGTCAGCCGCCGCACGTCGTCCGCGTGGGCAAGGACCTCGGCAAAAGTCGCCTTGCGATCGGCAACGACGGTGTTCGGCATGCGAGACATGGTACCCATGACCTCCGCGCACAGGGATCAGCCTGATGGTTCTCTTCGGGCACGACGTTGGGGCCGCGCGGCTCTAGCGTCCAGGACCTCGGCGGGATGACCCTGGAGCAGCCCGTCACCCCTTCGGGGGTTGGCTTGATAGCGATCTTGTCGCCTGCCGGGGTCCGCTGCGGCCTGACTCGAGAGAGGCGTGGAGTACTTCACCCACATCAGGTCTGTCGGCCGTGGCTTCCCATCCGGCTCGGACTGAGGAGCAAGCATGCCGGCAACGATCATCGGGGTGGATCCCCACAAGCGATCGCATACCGCGGTCGTGCTCGACGAAGGTGAACGGATCGCTTCGCAGCTGCGCGTGAACGCGGGGCCGGAGCAAGTCGATGAGCTGCTGGGCTGGGCCCCCGGCGGTGAACGGGTGTGGGCTATTGAGAACGCCAACGGTCTGGGACGTCTGCTCGCCCAGCAGCTGCTGAGCCGAGTTGAGGTGGTCACCGACGTGCCCGCGACGCTGTCGTGTCGGGCGCGAAAGCTGTCGGGACACTCTGGACGCAAAACCGATGACTACGACGCCCGTTCGGTGGTGATCGCCGCAGCGCGCAACAACCGGCTGCGACGCGTCAGCATGGACAACAACACCGTGGTGCTCGGCCTGTTGCTGGACCGTCGCTGGCACCTGGTGTCCCAGCGTCAACGCGCTGCGTGTCAGCTGCACGCCCTGCTCGCCGAACTCGTGCCCGCCGGCGCTGCCACGCACCTGACCAGCAAGAAGGCCACGCGTTGCCGCGCAGCATCGCCCCTGGCGATGTCGTGGAACTCCAACGCAAGCTCGTCGCCCGCGAGCTGCTCGACGACGTGCGCTGGCTTGACCGGCGCATCCCCGGCGCCAAGCAGCGACTGTCCCAGGCCCTCGCGGCCTATGGCACGACGCTGACCGACATCCACGGCATCGGTGAGATCGGCGCCGCGACGATCCTGTCGATCGTCGACGATCCCGCCCGGTTCCCCGACCGCGGGCACTTCGCCGCGTTCAACGGCACCGCCCCACTGGACGCGTCGTCGGGTGACGTGCGACGCCACCGTCTATCGCGCCGCGGTGACCGGCAGCTCAACAAGGTCATCCATGTCGCCGCGCGGACCCAGATCCGCCGCGACGGTCCCGGCCGGACCTACTACGACCGAAAGCTCGCCGAGAGCAAGAGCAAGATGGAGGCGCTGCGCGCCCTGAAGCGGCAGCTGTCCGACGTCATCTACCGCCGACTGCTCGCCGACGAGCGAACACGTCAAACGGCCCGGGGTGGACAGATGAGGACGAGACCGCAGCCCGCGTGACCGACTTCCACCTCTAGCGCCGGCTCCTTGTTCGAGACACACCCCGGACCACTCATCACGCTACACCCACCACGACTGCGGCGTCACACCGACCCCGCAGCGCTTCCGCGTGCTCTTCCCTTGCATGGCCAGAATGCCGTCTTGACACAGAGAGGCTCCGCTATCAGATGGCTGCCGCGGACCACCTGAGCGCGCAGGCCATGGTCCGTATTGCCTCCGTTCCTCCTCGCGGCCCACGTCCTGCTGCTGAGGTCGGCCCCACAAGCCGTCATCGCGAGAGCGTTCGGGTCCAGCAGGGGAGTTGGTTGCGGTTGCCATACGGTTGCGGAGAGGAGGTTCGTATGAGTGCACTTCCACAGCCTGCCATGGCGCCCGACGAAGCCGCGGACGAGCTTGTGGCCAGGCACGAAGCCGATCCTGATTGGCTGGACGCGTTCGCTGAAGCCTTCGAGCGGCGGCGCAGTGGTCACGACCTCGAGCGGATCCTGCGCGTCTGGGACCTGAGCCAGTCAGAAGCGGGTCGGCTGTTTGGTGTGACACGGCAGGCAGTCGCGAAGTGGCTCCACGAAGGGGTGCCCATCGACCGAGCCGAGCAGGTCTCCAACCTGGCGGCGGCAACCGATCTGCTGGTTCGCTACCTCAAGCGCGACCGGATCCCGGCCGTGGTCCGCCGTCCCGCTCCTGGGCTGGGCGGCCAGTCGCTCGTCGAGTTGTGGGCTGCTGGTGATACCCGGCGGCTCCTGCAGAGGTGCCGCGACCTGTTCGCGTTCGGTGACGCACACACGTGATCACCGAGCGGCTGGACGACGGTCACCAATGGCTTCGCATCGCTGAACACGGCTGGGATGACCCGCTCGACTCCACCTTCGCGCAGGAAAGGGGGGGACGGTGGCGCCCGCCCGAAGCTGGCGCACCTTGTATGTCAACGAGGACCTGGTCACCGCACGATTGAACCTGCGTGCGTTCATCGCGGATTGGCCCTACGAGCCGGAGGATCTTCGAAGCGACACCGGACCTCACGTCGCGCTTGTAACACTGCCGCGGGACCAGGAGGTCGCGGACGTGCATACGCCCGAGGGGGTTGCCGACGTCGCACTTCCTGCCACCTACCCACTCGACGATGCTGGGCAACTGGTGGGCCATGAGACGTGCCAGGTCATCGGCGAGCAGGTCAACGACGCGGGGTTGAGCGGTATTCGCTGCCGGTCCGCGCAGGCGCCGGATGGCGCGGCCCGGGAGGTGGCGTGGTTCCCCGCGACTGTCCGCAGCCGCGCGACGCTCGTCTACCGGCTCGAGTTCGACGACTGGTATTGGACCTGACTGCGCGAAGTGCCGCCAACGTGCCAATCAGGAACGCTGCGTGCCTGCGCCCGTTGTCCTCCCGGGGGTGAATCCCCCCACGCTGCCCACCGGCGCTTGTGCTTGGCCATGTGAAAGTCCCCGCTGATGGCCAACTGAAAGTATCCAGCCTTGGCTGGGGTCAGTTGAACCGGTGTGTTCCTCCGGACGCGGTGGAGTGGGAGTCGCCAGAAGACCCACTTTGGCAGCGGTGGCAGTCATCGTCCTGCGGCGGCACCGGTCCGCCCCAGCTCGCCACCGGGACGCCTCCTTGGGGTCGAGCCACCGGACGACGCCGGCGAAGTCGACGCGACGAAGCTGCGGGTTGTGCGTTCAGTAGTCGTCGATCCGGAAGCCGGTCTGGTGGGCGAGCGCGAACCCTTGACCGACGGTGGGGACGAATTCGATGCCGCCGGGCTCGTCCACCGCGTCACGCCAGTCGTAGCGGTAGCCGCCGAACCACGGGCGCAGCAGCTGCGTTCCCGACGGGATGCTGCCGTCCAGCGGCGCGGTCAGCACCGCCAGCGGATG
>JACCVM010000106.1 GCA_013698135.1 Euzebyaceae bacterium
TCTGGCAGACCTGTCCTACGTCGACATTCGGGAGTACTTGGCGGTCAAGGACATCGTGCTGGTGCCGATGGCAAGCACGGAGCAGCACGGCCCTCACCTGCCGCTGTACACCGACACCATCACGGCCGTGGAGGTCAGCGCACGGATCTCCGAGCACATCGGCGTCCTGCACACGCCACCGCTGTGGGCGGGATACTCGCCACAGCACATGCACTCCCCCGGCGAGGGCCGTGGCACCATCACGCTGCGCGCGAGCACGCTGACCAACCTCATGTACGACGTCGCCCGCAGCCTCATCCACCACGGGTTCAACCGGATCATCTTCGTCAACGGCCATGGGTCCAACACCAAGGTGGTCGACCCGGTCCTGCGCCGCCTTCGCTACGAGACGGGCGCCCTCATCGGCTTCGTCAAGCCATACATGGAGCGCTACGTCGGGATACTGGAGGGGCTGATGGAGAACCCGCCCGAGGAGACGCCGGGCTGGCATGCCAGCGAGCTGGAGACCTCCCAGGACCTGGCCTGGAACGACAACCTGGTCCGCATGGAGCGGGCGTCGGACACCCGCGCGTCGGTCCCGAGCTTTTTGCCCGACTCCTTCCGCAAGTCCGACGGCGCACCCGATGTGGAGTTCGAGGGCTACCAGTACTTCGGCTTCCCGATGGATCACCACGAGTTCATCGACAGTGGCACCATCGGCAACCCGATGCGCGCGACGAAACAGAAAGGCGAGGAGGCGTTCCGTCGCTACTCCGAGCATGTCGCCCGCGGCGTGCTCGAGCTTGCGACCGTCCCCGTCACGGTCCACGATCGAGCGTTCATCGATCGGGCGATGTGATGCCATCCGCCTTTCCCCAGGGCGGCGCTTGCGGCGATCGCGCCCAGGGCGCCGGCGAGTCGACCTCGATGGTGGATGGCGTGTACGCCACGCTGCTGTCGGCCATCGTCGACATGCGCCTCGGCGCACGGACACCGCTGTCCCAGAACAAGCTCGCGACTCACCTCGGCGTCAGCCGGACACCCGTTCGGGAAGCTCTCCTGCGCCTGGAGCGCGACGGTCTGGTGGAACGCGTCCCTGACATGGGGTTCGTGGTTGCGACCATCACTCCCGCCGAGGTGAACGAGGCCTGCGACTTGCTGGAGCTCCTCGACTCCTACGTCTACCGGCGCGCCACCGAGACCCTTAGCAACCCGCAGCTGGCCGAGCTGCTGGCGCTCGCCACAGAGCTGGTGCGCAGCGCCGAGGCCGGGGACACCGGCGCGTGGCAAGCAGCCGACCACCGGTATCACCAGATCGTCATGGCAGCAGCCAACAACCGGTTCGTCGCCGGGTACCTGCAGCAGGTTCGCCGTCGCGTGCAACGGTTCTGGCTACAGGAGCCGCTCTTCGATGGCCGGCTGCGGACCTGCTCGCAGGACCATGTCGCGCTGGCTCAGGCCATGACCGATCACGACGAAGCCGTGCTCGCCGACACGGTCCGTGCCCACATCGGACGCATGCGCCGCAACGTCCTCGATCGACTCGAGAGCGCGGGTCCGCTGCTTCCTGGCACGGACCCGCTGGCCGCGGTCAGAGTCGGCCCGTCGTAGCATCGGTCGCCGGCCTGCCGCTGATGCGTGGTTTCGTCGACACCTTCGAGCGCTACGATGCGATCGTCGTCCCGTCGTGGTACTGCGCATGTACGGTCCTGCCGCCAATGGCCGGGTCCGCTGCTGCTGCCCGGGCCTCGCTGTGGACCGAGCCTGTATCCCGCTGTGGACTGTGCCGATACTCGAGTCAGCCTCGGCGAGCCAGGGCGGCGGCACCCACGACGCCGGCGGTGTCGACCAGCTCGGCCACCACAACCTCGCGGTTGGCGTCGCCCACCAACACGTATGGCCGAGCGGCCTCGGCGATCCGGTCGGCCAGCGGCTGCCCCAGCGCCTCGGCGAAGCCTCCACCGATGACTACCCGGTCGAGGTCGAGCAGGTTCACGGCATTGGCGACACCGATGCTGACGGCCGACACCGCCTCGTCGAGCAGCTGGTTGGCGATCGGGTCGCCCTCGGACAGCGCCCGCTTCCACACCGACGAGGTCAGCTGCGACTTATTCTTCTCTGCGGCGATGCGGGTGAGGGCAGTCTGGGCACCGGCCGCGACAAGGGTGGAGACGGCACGTTCCATGGACGCACGGCCGGCGTAGGCCTCCAGGCAACCGCGCCGACCGCAGTTGCATCGTTGGCCGCCCTGGCGCACCACCATGTGCCCGAACTCGCCGGCGCCTCCGAAGCTGCCACGGTAGGCGCGGCCCTCCAGCACCAAGCCGCCGCCCACGCCGGTACCGATCCACACGCCGAGCAGGTTGCGCGCGCCCCGGCCGGCGCCGGCCACGAACTCGCCGAGCGCCCCGACGGTCGCGTCGTTGTCGACCACCACCTGCAGCCCCAGCGCCTTGGACAGCTGCTCGGCCAACGGCACCGGGCGGTCCCAGCCGGGCAGGTTCGGTGCGATCTTGACCACGCCGTCGTGCACGGGTCCCGGCGCGCCGATCCCGACGGTGTCGGGTCGTTCGGGCAGCGCCTCGACGGCCGTGCGGATCGCTTCGACCACCGACTCGGGCCCGTCGGCGGGAGTCGGCACCTTCTTGTCGGCGACCACCACGTGGTTGTCGTCGATCAGCGCGGCGAGAATCTTTGTCCCACCGAGGTCGACGCCGGCAGCCAGCCCCATCAGCCGATGACCTCCGCACCCAGATACCCGACCAGGGCCGGGGGCACCGCCACCGTGCCGTCGGCGCGCTGGTGGTTCTCCAGCACTGCGATGATCGTGCGGCCTACCGCGCAGGCGGTGCCGTTGAGCGTGTGCACCATCTCGGTGGGGCCCTCGCCGAACCGGTAGCGGCAGCGCAGGCGGCGGGCCTGGTAGTCGGTGCAGTTGGAGCAGCTGGTGAGCTCTCGGTACGCCTGCTGGCCCGGTAGCCAGACCTCAAGGTCGTACTTGCGGGCGGCGGGCGCGCCGAGGTCACCCACGGCGATGTCGACGACACGGCCGTGCAGCCCCAGCCCGGTCATGATGTCGACCTGGATGTCGCGCAGCCGCTCGTGCTCGTCCCACGAGGCCTCGGGCGTGGTGAAGGTGAACATCTCGACCTTGTCGAACTGGTGCAGCCGCAGGATCCCTCGCGTGTCCTTGCCGTAGGTGCCGGCCTCGCGCCGGAAGTTGGTGCTAAACCCGGCGTAGCGCAGCGGCAGCTCGTCGCCCGACAGGATCTCGTCCATGTGCAGCCCGGCCAGCGGCACCTCGGAGGTGCCGACGAGGTACAGGTCGGACTCGGCGTCGTCACCGCCGAGCTTGTAGAGCATGTCTTCGCTGGCTGGCAGGAAGCCGGTGCCGTACAGCGCCTCGGCGCGCGACAGCACCGGGGGGATGACCGGCGTGAAGCCGTGCTGGATGACCCGGTCAAGGGCATAGCGCACGAGGGCGAACTCCAGCAGCACAGCCTGGCCCAGCAGGTAGGCGTTGCGGCTGCCGGCGACCTTGACCGCGCGCGGGATGTCGATCAGTCCGAGCGCCTCACCGATCTCGACGTGGTCGCGGACGCCAAAGTCGAACGTCGGGCGCTGCCCGAAGCGGCTGACCTCGACCGCGTCGGACTCGGTGGCGCCGTCGGGCACCTGCGGGTGGGGCAGATTGGGCAGTGAGACCATCGCCTCGTCCAGGCGCTGCTGCACCGCCTCCTGTTCGGGCTCGAGCTCCGCCAGGCGGGTCGACACCTGCTGGACCCGGGCGATCAGCGCCGGCTTGTCGCCGGGGGCGGCGGCTCCGACTTCGCGCCCGAGCCGGCGCTGCTGGGATCGCAGCTCGTCGCCCTCCGCGATCAGCGCGCGCCGCTGTTCGTCGAGCTGAACAATCTCGTGCAGCGTGTCGGGCGTCACGCCGCGGCGGCCCAGTGCCGACGCGACCTCGCCAAAGTCCTCGCGCAGCAGGCGGATGTCGATCACGCGGCGAGGCTAGCAGCGGCCGGGTGCCTGCCCTCCACGATCCGGCTCCGCTGGCCCCGATACCGAGCGGGTGCACAACCGGACACCGACGTCCGGAACGGCACCCAACCCGGGAAGGGCTCGAACCACGCGGGCGAGCGGGTGCACAACCGGACACCGACGTCCGGAACGGCACCCAACTGGTGCGGCGGTGGGGAGCACGCCGCGCGGCACCTCGGCGTTGCGGCTAGTCCTGCTCAATCGGGGTGACCCCGAAGCCCTCGACATCGGCGAGCAGCGCGTCATACCAGTCCCCTGCGGCCACGTAGGCACCGTCGGAGTCGTGCTCCTGCGGACTGTCGGCCAGGCCATCGGCGCGCGGGTAGGCGCCCAGCACCCGGACCTCGGCGGCGTGGCGGTGCACACCGCGCAGGGCGCCCGCGACCCGCGCGTCGGTCACGTGGCCCGCGCTGTCGATCACGATGCAGTACTCGCCCAGCGCCTGTTTGGTCGGCCGTGACTCGATCTTGGTCAGGTTGACGCCGCGCAGCGCGAACTCGTCGAGGATCCGCAGCAGCAGCCCCGGGCGGTCCTCGCCGAAGAACACCACCAGCGACGTCTTGTCGGCCCCGGTTCGTGCCGCCATCGTGCGGCCCAGCACGAGGAAGCGGGTCTGGTTGCCGGGATGGTCGTGGACATCGGCGGCCAGGACCTCCAGGCCGAACCGTTGTGCCGCCGGCGCCGGCCCCAGGGCCGCGACCGTGCCGTCGCCTTCCGCCACCTGTAGGGCGGCCTCGGCGGTGGACGTCGCCGCCTGCTGCGCGACGCCTGGCAGGTGCGCGGCCAGCCACTGGCGGCACTGCGCCAGGGCGTGCGGCTGGCTGCGCACGGCGGCGATCCGCTCCAGGCCTACGCCGGACTTGGCCAGCAGGTTCATGACGATCGCCACGGTGACCTCGCCGCGGATACGCACGCCGGGCGCACCGAACGCCAGCTCGTCCAAGGTCAGGTTGACCGACCCCTCGATGGAGTTCTCGACCGGCACGACGCCGAGGTCGGCCTCGCCCTCGCGGACCGCGGTGAAGACGTCGGAGATGGTGGGCAGCGGCCACCGCTCTGCCTCGCCGACAGCCAGTCGGGTGGCCTCGGAGGTGAACGTTCCGTCCGGACCGAGGAACGCCACCCGGCTCACGAGGCGCTGCGGACGGCCCGCGCTCTCGGGCGGCGGACGCGGACCTCGTCCTCGCCGATGCCGGCACCGGTCAGCGCCTGGCTGATGGCGCGCGCCTCCTCGTCGGACAGGTCGCGGGCGCTGCCGGAGCGCACCGCTTTGGCGTAGGTGCGGCTTTCGCTGCGCCCGTTGATCGACGTGAACACCAGCCCGTCGCCCCGCTCGTCGAGCAGCGCTGCCGAGAACGACATCCGCCCGCCCATGTCGTCAAAGGCGTCGTAGCGCACGACCTGCAGGCGGCTGACCCCAGCGGCGACCAGTTCCCGCACCTGCTCGGAGTGGCGCTGCGCGCGGTGCACCTCCTCGCGCAAGGCCTGCACTTCGTCGACGTGGCGCGCCACCATGGCCAGCACGTCCTCGCGTGGCCTTCCCCGGGGTCCGGCGAGAGTCCGGTAGGTGGCCCGCACCTGCCGCTGCCCGACGATGGCCAGGACCGAGAGCAGCACCGCGGCGACCGCCAGGACGATGGCGACGGTGAGCAGAACAGGAATCGTCGCCGAGCCGAGTTCCACGCCGTCACCACCTCTTCGCAACACGCGCCTGCGCGATGCCGACAAGGGGAAGGGCGCCGCCCGCGCAGTGTAAGCCCCCTCGATCCCAGGCGGTACGCCCGAGGCGCCGGTGAGGCAACCTCTTGCACGGCGGTAGCCTGCCGGGTCATGCCCGACGCCGCCGACTTCGCCCGGCTGGACCACCGCCGCGCTGACCGGACCGGCGAGCCGGAGGTGGTCTACGGCGAGCACAAGCCTCCCGCCGAGGTGGCCGCGCTACTGGCCGCACTGCTAACCGGCGGCTCAAGCCCCGTGCTGGCAACCCGCTGCTCGCCAGCCCACGCCGCCGCCGCACCTGAAGCGCACTACGACTCGGCTGCCCGCCTCTTGGTGGCCCGCCGGGCCGACCCCGTCGATCTCGGCACGGTCGTCATCGCCTGCGCCGGGACGTCGGACCTGCCGGTCGCTCGCGAGGCCGTCGGCACACTGGACGCCTTCGGGGTCAGCACCGATGTCATCGCCGACGTTGGGGTCGCCGGTGTGCACCGGGTCCTCGCCGAAACGGATCGCCTGGCCGCAGCGCGGATCTGCATCGTCGTTGCGGGGATGGAGGCGGCCCTGCCGACCGTGGTCGCCGGCCTGGTCTCCTGCCCGGTCATCGGGGTGCCGACCTCGGTCGGCTACGGCACCGCCTTTGAAGGGCTGGCGGCCCTGCTGGGGATGCTGACGGCCTGCGCACCGGGAATCAGCGTGGTCAACATGGACAACGGCTTCGGCGCGGCCATGGTCGCGCGCCGCATCCTGCGGGCGGGCGGATGAGGCAGGCGCATATCGACGCCTTCTCCGGCGCCAGCGGTGACATGCTGCTTGGTGCCGTGGTCGACGCCGGGGCCCGGCTGGCCGCCATCGAGGACATGCTGGGCGGGCTGGCACTGGAAGGCTGGGGGTTGACCGCCGAGCCGGTGCAACGCGCCCAGCTCGCCGCCACTCGCGTGCGGGTCAGCGCCGCTGATGACGGCAGTGTGGTGCGCACCTGGGCCAACGTGCGGCAGCTGCTGATCGAAGCGGCGCTGCCGGAACCGGTTCGCGCCCGCGCGCTCGGCGCCTTCTTGCGGCTGGCCGAGGCCGAGGCACGGGTCCATCGCATGGCGGTGGAGCGGGTGCACTTCCACGAGGTCGGGGCGCTGGATGCGATCGTGGACGTCGTCGGCGTCTGTGCCGGCCTGCATCTGCTAGGCATCGAACGAGTCAGCTGTTCGACCGTCGCCATGGGCACCGGCATGACCCGCGGGCAGCACGGCTTGCTGCCGGTTCCCGCGCCCGCGGTGCTCGAGCTGCTGCGCGGCGCGCCCACCATGGCCACCGACACACCGGCCGAGCTGTGCACCCCGACGGGGGCGGCGCTGCTTGCCGAGTTCACCGACGTCTGGGGACCGCAGCCGCCGATGGTGGTCGGGCGGGTCGGCTACGGCGCCGGCGAGCGCGACCTTCAGCGCCCCAACGTGCTGCGGATGGTCCTGGGGGAATCCATCGCCGGAAGCCCAACCGCCCTGTTGCTGACCACCACCGTGGACGATCTTCCCGGCGAGCTGGTGCCGCCGGTCCTGGACGCGTTGCGCTCGGCCGGGGCCGGGGACGCGTGGGCCCAGTCGGTGATCATGAAGAAGGGCCGTCCCGGCGTGGAGATCGCTTGCATCGCCGACCCTTCTCGCTCGGCAGCCCTGCGCGAGGTGCTGTTCCGCCAGACCACCACCCTCGGCGTACGCGGGCAGCTGGTCGACAAGTGGATCCTGGAGCGCAGCTGGCTGGAGGTCGACGTGGCGGGACAGCCGGTGCGCCTCAAGATCGGCCGTCTGGACGGCGAAGTGGTCAACGTCGCGCCCGAGTTCGACGACTGCGCGGCGGTGGCGGCGGCCACTGGCCTGCCGCTCAAGGAGATCTACGCCAGGGCGCGTGCGTCCTGGCCGGGCGAGGACGACACGGGCTGAGCGACTCCAGCTCGAGTCCTCAGATGCGTGGGCGCAGCCGGCTGAGCACCGGGCGCTTCGGAATGGCGGCGACGAAGGGTTCAAGCCCCGAGGCCAGCTGGTTGGGTGTCGGGCGCTGCGTCGGATCGATGCGCAAGCACGACCAGACGAGCTCTTCCAGCGCCGCGGGGACTCGCCGGCCCATGGTGGGCAGCTCGGCCAGCCGGCGCTCGTAGCGCTCGACACCCGCGTCCTCGTCCTCGTCACTGGACGGGAACGGCTTGATGCCGGTCAGCGCGTTGTACAGCGTCGCGCCCAGCCCCCACACGTCCGCGGGGGGCCCGACCGGACCCAGGTCGCGCGGCACCCACTGCTCGGGGGCCATGTACGCGTCGGTCCCCACGCGGTAGCGCAGCCGGGCGGTCTCCTCCAGGGTGCGCGCGATGCTGAGGTCGATCAGCCGCGGGGGGCCACCCATGATGATGTTGCGTGGCTTGATGTCCAGGTGCACCACGCCCTCGACGGTCATGTAGTGCATCGCCGCGCAGATCTGCGTCGCCAGCGGAACGAGTTGCTCCAGCGGCAGCGGCCCGTACAGGCGGACCAGCGTCGACAGCGCCGGCCCGTCGAGGTGCTCGAGGGCCACATGCGGTAGTGGCGCGTCCAGTGCCTCGTCAAGGCTGCGGACGATGACGGGATGTCGCAGCCTGTTCAGCATCGCGGCCTCAGCGGCCAGGCCTTCGTGGGCGCCTCGGTCGTCGAGGCGGTCGGGCCGCAGGACCTTGGCGACGACATGGCAGCCGAGGCGGTCGTCGCGGGCCACGTAGGTCTCGTAGCGCTCGCCTCGGCCCAATAGCTTGACGGCGTGGCGGCCCGGGGCGATCTCGCTGCCTTCGGTCAGGGCCCAGCGATCGATGGTGGTGGTCATGAGGTCTGGCTCCCGCGTGTGGACGTTCCGGATGAATGGTGACCGCCCTGCGCCCGTCACCGCGGCGAGGGTGACGGGCGAGGGCGTGGGACGAACTAGTTGGTGCGGTCGCGGGAACGGTCACGCGAACGCGAACGGTCACGCGAGTTGTGGTCGCCCGTGCGGTCGCGGGAACCGTCCTTTGAGCGAGACCGGTCGTTGGTCATGTAGCCATCGCCGGTGCGGTCCCTGGAACGGTCGCGCGAACGCGAGCGGTCGTTGGTGGTCCGGTCACGGGAACGGTCGTTTGAGTTGGACCGCTCGGTGCCCGACCGGCTGTTGGACCTGGAACGCGATGTCCGGCTCTTGGAGTCGTCATCGTCATCGTCGTCGGTCGCGGCGACCAGCACCGTCTCGTCGTCCTCGCGCAGCTTGGCGAACTCGTCCTGGGCGGTTGCGGCGCCGGGGTTACTGAAGAATGTCAACCCCGTGACCGCCACCAGTCCAGTGAGTGCCAGGATTGCCCCTCTGAGAATGGAATCCATCGTTGCTCTCCTTGGTGTTCCTACGGCCGACCGGCTCCCCCGGTCTGCTCGACATATCCACTGTGAGACCGCGGGGTGGGATCACCATGAGAGCCGTGTGAGGAAGCGCTCACGAAGGATGCCTTCGTGAACGACGATCACCTACCCTGACACGGGTGGAGCATGAAAAGCAGCGACGCTTCCGGGACCTGCTGCGCAGCATGCGGGTGCGCATCCTGGCGGCCATCATCGGACTGCTGTTCGTGTCCTCGATCGTGTCCGTCGCGCTGTCGCGCGGGCTGCTGTTCGAAAGCCTCGATGACGAGATCCGCGATAACCTCATGCGCGAGGAAGAGGAATTCCGGCGGCTCGCGGGCGGCACCGACCCCCGCACCGGTGAGCCGTTCGGCACCGACGTGCGCGCCATCTTCGACGTCTACTTCGATCGCGAGGTGCCCGACGAGGGCGAGACGCTGCTGGCGTTCATCGACGGTGAGCTCTATGACTCGGCGCAAGCCCAGGACGCCACCGGCGCCGAGGATCTCGACACCGCCATCGAGCGCTGGCTGGCGCTGACCCGGCCGCAGTCGGGCAGCATCGACGCCGAGGAAGGCCAGATCCGCTACATCGCGCTGCCACTGCCCGAAGGCGAGCCGCCCGGGCTGTTCGTGGTGGCCAACTTCCCCGCCTACGAGCGCGGCGAGATCGACGACGCCCTGCGCACGCAGACGATCACCCAGCTACTCGCCCTGATCCTGGCCTCGCTGCTCGGACTAGCGCTGGCGGGGCGGGTGCTGCGGCCGCTGCAGTCCCTGGCGCAGACGGCGCGCGGCATCTCCGACAGCGACCTGACGCAGCGCATCCCGGTGGCGGGCCGTGACGAGGCCTCGCAGATCGCCCGGACCTTCAACGACATGCTGGCCCGCCTGGAGCAGGCCTTTACCACGCAACGCCGCTTCCTCGACGACGCCGGCCACGAGCTGCGCGTACCCCTGACCGTCATCCGCGGGCACGTGGAGCTGCTGGAGCTGGACACCGACCCCGCCGAGCGCCGCGCCACGATCGCGATCGTGACCGACGAGATCGACCGCATGGACCGCATCGTCAACGACCTGCTGCTGCTAGCCCGCGCCGAGCAACCCGACTTCGTGCGGGCCGCAGCCCTGGACCTGCGCGAGCTGACGATCGGCATTCACCGCAAGGCCACGGCCCTCGGCGACCGCGACTGGCGGCTGGCTGCCCCCGCCGCCGCCACGATCGTGGCCGATGGGCAGTTGCTGACCCAGGCGCTGGTGCAGCTGGCCTCCAACGCCTGCCAGCACACTTCGCGGGGGGCCACCATCTGGATCGGCGCCAAGGCCGACGGGGCCTCCGCTCGCCTGTGGGTTCGCGACGACGGGGACGGCGTGCCGGCCGAGCAAGCCGAGCGCATCTTCCAGCGGTTCACGCGCGGCACCGCGCGTGGACATGGGTCCGGGGCGGGGTTGGGTCTGTCCATCGTGCGCGCGATCGCCGAGGCACACGGCGGCAGCGCCCGGTTGGTGCCCCATGCCGGCCGAGGTGCCTGGTTCGAAATCGTTCTGCCTGCCCGCCCGTCCAGCGGGGAGGTCGTCGACCGAGGGCCACTGGCCCACACCGCGCGCACCTGAGCACGGCCGCGGTGCCTCCCAAGCGCTGTCCCTGACCTCGCTGCGCCATCCACCCCTCACCGCGAGGTGGGGGTGTGCTCCTGCGCCAGCCGGCGTTGGAGTCGAGCCAGACGCACGTCCCAGCGGGCCCCGATCTGCGCGACCCACTCGACGGCGTCGTGCAAGGGCTCCGGCGTGAGGCGGTAGCGGCGCTCGCGCCCCTCGCGGACCACAGACACCAGGCCCGCCGCCGTCAGCGCGGCGAGGTGCTTGCCCACCGCCTGGCGAGAGATGGGCAGCCCTGCGGCAAGGGTGGTCGCAGTCAGGGCCCCCTCGTCGGACAGCCGCCGCAGCACCGCTCGCCGCGTGGCGTCAGCCAGTGCGAAGAAGACCGCATCCGCGGGCTGCTCGGCCACCTCGTCAGGCCCGTGCGGCCAGCGCCAAGGGGCCGGTCGGCGGCAGGGAGGGGGCGGCTGGAGCCTCGACCACGACCACCCGCGTCATGGTCGCCGCCTCCTCGTCGTCGCCGGTCTCGGCCAGCAGCTCCAAGTCGACGCGGGTCGCCGGACCTACGCTGTCGGCGTCCACCGGCCACCAGCGAAAGGTCAGGCGGCGCTGGATCTCGACCCGCTCGGTGATGACGTGACGCAGCTGGCCGTCCTCTCGCACCCAGCCCTCGCCGCCGGGGTGTAAGTCGATGCGTCCTTCGTCGGCCAGCCACCGGGCCACGTCCCCGGTGACCATGTCCCAGGTGGCCGCGGGCTCGGCAGGCACTCGCACCTGCCGGGTCACGACATTCATCGCGATCTCCTTCTGCAACCCTGAGGTTGCGTAACAGCCGATCGGCGCGTACTGTAGCCGCAACCATAGCGTTGCACTGGAGGTTGTCGGATGTCCTACCTGGTGCCCACGGTCATCGAGCAGACGCACCGCGGCGAGCGGGCGGCCGACATCTACTCGCGACTGCTCGCCTCCCGCATCATCGTGCTGGGCGTGCCGATCGAGCACGACGTCGCCAACGTGATCGTCGCCCAGCTGCTGCACCTCGAGGCCGAGGATCCCGACAAGGACGTGCAGCTGTATCTCAACAGCCCCGGCGGCGACATGGTGGCGATGTTCGCCATCCACGACACGATGCAGCAGATCCGCCCGGCCGTGGCCACCACCTGCATGGGCCAGGCCGCATCGGCGGCGGCCATCCTACTGGCGGCGGGGGCGCCCGGTAAGCGGCGCGCGTTGCCCAACGCCCGCGTGCTGCTGCACCAACCCCACGGCGGCGCGCAGGGGCAGTCATCGGACCTGGAGATTGCCGTGCGCGAGATGGTCGAGATGCGCCGGCGCATGGTCGAGATCCTCGAGCAGCGCACCGGACAGCCGCGGGAGCGCCTGGAGCACGACCTGGATCGCGACTTCATCCTGCGCGGGCAGGACGCGGTGGCCTACGGGGTCGTCGACGAGATTCTGGACCGCCAGCAGCCACCTGCCGCGCCTGACCTTGCCGAAGTCTGAGGCCGATCGCCGGGCCAGCAAGCGTGTGCAACCACCGCCGCCTCGGACCGCAACGACTACCGCGCCTCGTTCTGCAACTACGGCTCCTGCGTCGACGGCCACGCCCCGGGCGCGGCGATCAAGTCGGTCTGGGTGCTCAATAGGCCCTGGCGACGTAGGCGATCAGCCCTCGGTCGTCGGGGTCGGGCACCCGTCCCTCGGCGGTGACCAGGCAGCGCACGCTGTAGCCGCGTTCGGCCATGCGTGCTTCACCCTCGACCCCGAGGGTGTCCCACGGCAGCCGGAACAGGCCCGGCCCGTCGATCTCGCCGGCCGAGTCGACGTCGAACGTGGCCGCCTCACGTCGCTGCAGCGCGTCGTCCAGCAACGCCGATTGGATCTCGTCGAGCAGCCGCGGCACCGCCGCCGCCGCCCCATCCAAGGGCAGCTGCTGCTTGTCACCGAGGTCGCGGCGCACCAGCGTGACGTTGCCCTCGGCGAGGTCGCGCGGCCCGACCTCCAGGCGTACCGGCACACCCTTGAGCTCCCAGTCGACCGCACGCCGGCCGAACGACAGATTGGTCCGCTCGTCGGTGCGGGCGCGAATGCCGACGGCGCGCAGATCGGCCACCAACCGTTGGGTCACCTCGACGGTCTCGTCCTTGATGGCGAGGACGACGACCTGCTGCGGCGCCAACCGGGGCGGCAGACGCAGGCCACGATCGTCGCCATGGGCCATGATCAGGCCGCCCACTACGCGCGCCGACACACCCCATGAGGTCGTGTAGACGTGCTGCTGCGCACCGGTCTCGTCGCTGAAGGTGATGCCAAAGGCCTTGGCGAAGTTCTGCCCGAGATGGTGGCTGGTTCCCATCTGCAGCGCCTTGCCGTCGCGCATCAGGCCTTCCAGCGTGTAGGTGGCCTCCGCGCCGGGGAACTTCTCGGCCTCGGTCTTGCGGCCGAGGAGCACGGGGACGGCGAGGACGTCGCGGACGACCTCGTGATACACGCGGTGCAGGATGTTCAGCGTCTCGGTCTGGGCGTCGTCCCAGCTGGCGTGAGCGGTGTGGCCCTCCTGCCACAGGAACTCGCTGGTGCGCAGGAACAGGCGCGGGCGCAGCTCCCAGCGCACCACGTTGGCCCACTGGTTGAGCAGCAGCGGCAGGTCGCGGTAGCCCTGGATCCAGCGCGACATCGCGTCGCCGATGACCGTCTCCGACGTCGGCCGGACCGCCAGCGGCTCTGCCAGTTCCTTGCCGCCCCCGTGCGTGACGACCGCCAGCTCTGGGCTGAAGCCCTCGACGTGCGCCGCTTCGCGCTCGAAGAACTCCATGGGGATGAACAGCGGAAAGGAAACGTTGTCGTGCCCGGTGGCTTTGATCCGCTCGTCGAGCTCGGACTGGATCCGCTCCCACACCGCGTAGCCCCACGGCCGGATGATCATGGTCCCACGGGCCGGGCCGTTCTCGGCCATCTCGGCCTTGGCGACGACCTCCTGGTACCAGCGTGGGAAGTCCTGCGACTGCGGGGTGAGCACGGGCTTGGCCATGCCGGCAAGTCTGGCACACGGTTCCGAAGGTGAATCAGCCCAGACGCGTCCGCCGGTGCGCCGACGCCGTCACTGCGTCAGCGCCAGCCAGGCCGCCGCGAGCAGCGTGATCTGTAGCAAGGCAGCCAGCACCCCGCGACGCACCGCACAGGCGGTCGAGCGCGGCCCGAGCACCCCGAGCGCCACCACCACGGCGACCGCTCCCACACCCAGGACGACCGCAACCGGCCCGTGCGACAGCGGCGCGACCCCGACAGCGGCAGCGATGCTGACGACCACGACGGCCAGCCCGCCGGCGGCGACGATGTGGCCGCCCCGCCGCGCGCCACGCAGCGCGATGCCACCGTCGGCCTCGGGCCGCCACTTGTGCACCGCCACCTCCCGATGGTTGCCACCGCCAAGCGTACGGCTCGCCGTCAGCCATATCCGTTCGGTCGGGTCAAGCCCGAGCCCGGCAGGCGGCGGCTCGACAAGTGTCCGTCAGGCGTAGTGCAGCTCGTCTGCGTCCGGCTCGGGCACAGGCGTGTCACACGTCGGGCAGTACCAGTGGGCCTCCAAGGCGGTGCCGCAGAGGGTGTGGTGCAGCGGGATCACGTCGTCGCTGTGGTCGGCGCCCCACGCCGCCAGTAGCCGCAACGCGCTGACCAGGTCCGCGCCGGAGGGCGTCAGCGCATAGGTGGAGCGCGGGGGGCGGTCGCTGTAGCGCTCGGACGCGACGACGCCCTCGGCTTCCAGGTGCTTGAGCCGCTGCGACAGGATGTTCGCCGCGATGCCAGGCACCGCCGCTCGCAGCTGGCCGAAGCGCTGCGGACCGACGAGGAGCGCCTCGACCAGGAGCAGGGTCCAACGGTCGCCGACCTTGGCGACGGCGGCGGCCAGCGGTGACGCGGAAGCCATGGCTCGACGATAGCGTGCTGCGCGATCGTTCAGTCGGTAGTAGATTGCATCTCACTACTAACCGCCCTAACCTGGTGGTCCAAGGATGGACCCGAGTAGAGAGAGTCGACCATGGGAGCATTGGAAGAGATCGCAACGGCGTCGGCGACTGTCAGCGAGCGGGTGGGCAACGCGGTGGTGGCGATCGGCCGCAGCGGCCGTGGCGCCGGCATCGTCATCGGCGAGGGACTGGTGGTGACCAACGCCCACAACCTGCGAGACCGCACGACCACCGTGACGTTCGCCGACGGCAGGCGGGTGCAGGGCGAGGCCGCCGGCGTCGACGTCGACATCGACCTCGTGGTGCTGCGCGTCGACACCGAAGGCGCATCCGTGGCCCAGTGGGCGCCACTCGTCGACGGCGGCGCGGGCAGCGGCGGTGGCCTGCGGGCCGGCACCCCGGTGTTCGCACTCGCCAACCCCCAGGGACGAGGCGTCCGCGCGACCTTCGGGACCATCACCGCCATCGACCAGCAGTTCCGCGGTCCGGGCGGCCGGCGGATCACCGGCGCCTTCGAGCACACCGCGCCGCTGAGTCGAGGGTCCTCAGGCGGCCCGGTGACCGACACCGAAGGCCGCCTGCTTGGCATTAACACCAACCGCCTTGGCGAAGGGTTCTATTTGGCGTTGACCGGGGACCAGGCGCTGCGCGACC
>JACCVM010000108.1 GCA_013698135.1 Euzebyaceae bacterium
CGCAGCGGATAGGCGTGACTGGTGGGCGGCACGTCGGCGGCCGCGACCTCGCTGACTTTGTCAGCGTAGGCCAGGATCTCCGACAGCTCACCGCGCAGCGACTCGACCTCCTGGTCGGACAGCGCCAGGCGTGCCAATCGGGCGACGTGACGCACGTCGTCGGTGCTCAAGGACATGAGGACGTGAACTCCGCAACTTCTGGTGGGGGCCGGTGTTCGCAGGCTACCGCGCTCCTGCGTGCGGCCGCCTCCTAGGGCAGGGCGCCGGAGTCCAGCAGCGCGAAGAACCCGTCCTCGTCCACGGTCGGGACACCCAGGTCCAGCGCCTTGGCGGCCTTGCTGCCAGGATCGACCCCGACGACGACCACGCTGGTCTTCTTGCTGACATTGCCGGTGACCTTGCCGCCGCGATCCTCGATGGCCTGCTTGGCCTCGTCGCGGGTGAATCCCGTCAACCCACCGGTCAGCACCACCGTCCAGCCGTCGAGCAGGTCACTGCGCTGCGCGGCCTCGGTGTCGGTACGAACGCCGAGGCCCGCCAGCTCGTCCAGGAGCGCGGCGTTGCGCGGGTTGTCCAGGAAGGCGCGCACCGCGGCGGCGCGGATCGGACCAACGCCGTTGACCGCGGCGATGGTGTCGCTGTCGGCGGTTCGCAGGGCCGCCAACGAGCCGAAGTGCCGGGCCAGGACGCGGGCCACCGTGCCGCCAACCATCCGGATGTTCAACGCCACCAGCAGGCGCTCCAGCGGCTGGGACTTGGAGCCCTCGATGCCGGCCAGCAGCTGGCTGACCTTCTTGTCGCCGAAGCCCTCCAGCGGCAGTAGGTCGTCGGGATCGAGGCGGTAGACGTCGGCGATGTTGCTGACCAGGTGATGGTCCAGCAGCGTGCGAGCCGTCTCGTAGCCGAGGCCCTCGATGTCCAGGGCGCCGCGGCTGGCGAAGTGGGCCAGTGATTCCAGCAGGCGGTTGGGGCAGTCGATGTTGCTGCAGAAGCTGGCGGCCTCTCCCTCCAGCCGCTCGATCGGTGAGCCGCAGAACGGGCACGTCGTCGGCATCCGCCACGGCCCTGCGGCAGCAACCTCGTCGGGGCGCTGCGACAGCACCGGCCCGACGACCTCCGGGATCACGTCACCGGCCTTGCGTACGACGATCGTGTCGCCCGGACGGACGTCTTTGTGCCGCGCCTGGTCCTCGTTGTGCAGCGTCGCCAGCTGCAGAGTGGAACCGGCGACGAGGACGGGCTCGAACGAGGCGAACGGCGTCACCTTCCCGGTGCGCCCCACGTTGACGAAGATGTCGATGAGCTTGGTCTGCCGCTCCTCGGGCGGGTACTTGAACGCGATCGCCCAGCGCGGCACGGCGCTGGTGGCGCCGAGTCGCCGCTGCTGGCCCAGGTCGTCGACCTTCACCACGACCCCGTCCATCTCGTAGGCCGGAGCGTGGCGACGCTCGCCCCAGTCGGCGATGAACCGGCAGACTGCGTCCAGGTCGTCGAAGGTGCGGGTCTGCTCTGCGACGGGAAGGCCCCCAGCCCCGATCGCCTCCAGAAAGCCGCTGTGGGTCGGGGTTGACAGCCCCTGCACCGCTCCCATCCCATGGCAGACCAGGCGCAGCGGTCGTTGCGCGGTCTTGGCCGGGTCCTTCTGCCGCAACGCGCCAGACGCGGCGTTGCGCGGGTTGGCGAAGCGGGCGAGGCCTGCCTCCTCGCGCGCGTCGTTCATGGACTGGAACTTGGCCACGGGGTAGTAGATCTCCCCGCGCACCTCCAGCAGCGCCGGTGGGTCGTCGAATTGCAGGTAGTCCGGAATGCCTTGGATCGTGCGCACGTTGGCCGTCACGTCCTCGCCGACCATGCCGTCGCCGCGGGTGACGGCACGATCGAGGCGGCCACGCACATAAGCAACCGAGATCGCGACGCCGTCGACCTTGAGCTCGCAGGTCCAGCGGACCGCCGCACCCTCCAGGATCCGGTCGTTGCGCTCGGCCCAGCGCAGCAAGTCCCTGTCGTCGAAGGCGTTGTCCAGCGACAGCATCGGTTGCCGGTGCGGGACCGCCCCGAAGGCGGGTGACGGGGGCGTGCCCACCCGGTGTGTTGGCGAGTCGGGGTTGTCCAGCTCCGGATACAGGGCTTCCAGCCGCGCGAGCTCCTGGTACAGCGCGTCAAACTCGGCGTCGGGAATCCAAGGGTCGGACAGCACGTAATAGCGATAGCGGTGCTGCTCGATCTCGACGCGCAGGCGCTCCACCCGCCGCCGAGGCTCGTGCTCGACGCCGACGCTGCCATCGGGGGCCATGCGTCGGAGTCTACGCATGGTAGGTCTCGGCGCGGTGCCGTGGGCGGTGCCATGAAGATGTGGTCGCCGCAGCCGACAGGCACGGTGGTTCTGACGCGTGTTCAAGGTCGCTTTACGGTGTTCCGATCCTATTGGTGACCGATTTGTTGCCCATACGGGCCCGGCCGCTGGAGGTGACACATGGCACGCCTGGACTCGTTCGTGGGTGACGTTGGCGGCGATCCTCTTGTTAGGGACCGGGCTGGCGTGGACCGCAGTCCAAACCTTCCGCGCCGAGATCCAGCAGCGCGCCACGCAGGACGCCGTTGTCACGTCGCGGACGGTTCTGTCCTTGGTGATCACGCGCCACCTCGATGCCGCGTCACTGGCCAACGGATTGTCCCCGGCGCAGGTTGCCGAACTCCATCGCGACGTGACCGTGCTCCAGCAAGATCAAAAAGTCGTTGGCTTGGAACTGTGGCGTGCCGACGGCACGCTGCTGTTCGCGGACCGCGCCCACCCCACGGTCGAGACGTCCCTGCCCGCCTACGAGCTCGATCGGAGTCGCCGGGAGCCGGCATACGTGCTGGTCAACAAGGACGGCGGCGGCCGTGGGATCGACACGTTCGAGATCTTCCTGACGGCCGACGCGGATCGCGATGGCCGCACGGACGCCATCCTCGAGGTCATCCTGTCCGAGGGACAGGTGGAGCAGGTCATCGAGAGCGCGTCGCTGCGGCTGTACGGCGCAACCGCTGTGCTCCTGCTCTTGCTCGCGGCCGGCCTGGTATGGATCCGCCACCGGCTCGCTGTCCGGGAGCGCGAGTTGCGACAGGACCAGCTCACCGGCCTTGGCAACCGCAGGTTTCTCGGCGAGCAGGAGGCACGGCTACGGTCGCTGCAGCGGGACCACTGCGCGGCCCTCCTGTTGCTTGACCTGAACGACTTCAAAGAGGTCAACGACAGACTCGGCCACCGGGTCGGTGACGACCTCCTCTCCGCCGTGGCTACCCGGCTGCGAAATGCGCTGCGCCCTCAGGACACGTTGGTGCGATTAGGCGGCGACGAGTTCGTCGTGCTGCTGACGGATCTGCCGTACCCCGCCGTCGCGAAAAGCGTCGCGGGGCACCTCCTCGACTCGTTACGCGTGCCCCTGACGGTGGGTGGCATTGATCTGGAGGTCGGTGCAAGTGTCGGCATCGCCGCATACCCCCGCGACGGCGAGAACCTGGACACACTGCTGCAACACGCCGAGATCGCAATGTATGAGGCGAAGCGCAGTGGCATCGCCACCGTGACCTACGAACCCGCGCAGGACGAGCACGACGTCCGGCAGCTGGCCATGTTGGCGCAGCTGCGACGGGCGCTGGCCAGCGAGGAGCTGGTGCTGGACTACCAGCCCAAGCTCGATCTGAGGTCGGGCACGATCGTCGGATTCGAGGCGCTGGTGCGATGGAACCACCCTGAGCACGGGTTATTGTCGCCGGACAGGTTCGTACCGATGGCGGAGCGAACCGCGCTCATCAAGCCACTCACCGAATGGGTGTTGTGCACAGCCGTCAAACAGTGCACCGCCTGGCGCCGCGCCGGACACGACATCACGGTTGCGGTGAACGTCTCTCCGCGCAACCTGCTCGACCCCAATTTGCTCACCGGGGTGCTTTCGGCACTGCAGGCCGGGATCTGCCCGCAGAGGCGCTCGAGCTCGAGATCACCGAGACCGCTGTCATGACCGACCCGGAAGCAGCCTGCGGGATGCTCCTACAGCTGCGCGCCCTCGGGGTGCGGGTCTCGGTCGACGACTTTGGCGCCGGGTACACCTCGCTGTCCCTGCGCGCTCGCTGCCGGTGCACACGCTCAAAATCGACCGAGCGTTCGTCACCTCAATGCTTGACGACCCCTCATGCGAGGCGGTGGTCCGCTGCGTCATCCAGCTCGCCAAGGACCTCGAACTGAGCATCATCGCTGAAGGTGTGGAAACCCCCGAGGTCTCGCAACGGCTCGCCGCGCTGGGCTGCGATGAGATCCAGGGGTGGGCGGTGAGCCGCCCGATGCGACCAGCGCTCGTCGAGGGTTGGCTTACCGAGTGGGCACACTCCGACCGTTCAGCCACCCTCTCCGCGGGCACCGATC
>JACCVM010000132.1 GCA_013698135.1 Euzebyaceae bacterium
CGATGCAGTCCAAGTGGGAGCAGGCGCTGAACAAGGTCGAGCAGGAAGCCCCCGCCATCAAGCAGCAGGCCCAAAGCACCTCCAGCCAAGACCTCAAAGCCCGCGCCGAACAACGCAAGCAACAGGCCGCGCAGGCGGGGAACTCGGGTTCCACGGGTTCCACCCGTGCCTAGCGCACGGTCCGTGAATCCAAAGGTCGTGCGCTCCGGGCGTCGCGGGGTTGGCGCGCGACCGCCGTCGCTGCATGAGCGCAAGATGATGAGCAGCGTGAGTCGACCGGACGGCGGCGGCACGGCCGTGGTGATCGTCGACCGGCGCTGGACGGTCACGCACGTCAGCCCGCGCTTCACCGAGCTGCTCGGCTGGCCGCCAGAGCTGATCTCCGGTCGCAGTCTGGCGGACCTGGTCGACCCTGACGACCAGGGCGGCTTCCAGGCCGCTCTGACTGACCTCGACCTGCTGGGCTTCGCCACCCTTGACTGCCGGGTGCGCCACCGCACGGGTGGCTGGTGGCGAATGGCTTCGACGATGACTGGTCATCAGAAGCTCATCACCCTGCTGTGTGAGCTCCAGCCCCAAGACTGAACCTGACTGAAACCTGGGGCTGCCGGCGCAGGCTGGTGCGTCAGCGCGCCGGCGGCTGGAAGCTGAGTGGCGCCAGCTCGAAGCCGTCGAACTCGAACGCCGGCGAGACGGTGGCGCCGACCAGCGTGAAGTCGCCAAGGGTCGCCGCCGTCTGCCAGGCGCCCGCTGGCACGATGACCTGGGGCCGCTGCCCCGCGTCGACGTCCGGTCCTAGGACGACGGTGCTCCACGAGGTTGCCGGCTCCGCGAAGATCTGCAGCTGCAGCGGCTGACCGGCGTAGAAGTGCCAGATCTCGGTGGCGTCCACCCGATGGCAGCGCGACACCTCGCCGCGTCGCAGCAGGAAGTAGATGGCGCTGCCGACGCCACGGCCGCCGCCGCTGGGCCGGTGGCGCCAGGTCTCGGCGTAGCAACCACCCTCGGGGTGGGGCTGCAGCCCCAGCTGGGCGATGATGCGTTGCGCGGCGCTGTCTGGCGTCACGGACGCTCACCCAGCTCCGCGGGGGCGATCAGCTGCATGCCCCGGCAGTCGTGGCACTCCAGCTCGAGGGTGGCGTGGTCGATGCCGAAGCGGTCGCGCAGCATCGCCTTGAGCTGGTCTGAGAGCAGCTGGGCCGCGTGCAGCGACTCGACGTGCTCGGCCACGACGTGGGCGGACAGCGCCACCGATCCGGATGACAGCCGCCACACATGCAGGTGGTGCACGCGATCCACCGCTGGCGCCTCGTGCAGCGCCGCGGCCACCCGCGCGGGGTCCAAGTCGCGCGGCGTGCCCTCCAGCAAGATGTGCAGCACGTCGCGCAGCAGCGTCCACACCGAGACCACGATCAGCACGGCGATCAGCAGCGAGACCAGCGGGTCGACCCACGTCGCGCCAACCGTTACGACGGCGATGCCCGCCACGATGGCCCCGACGCTGCCGGCCGCGTCGGCCAACAAGTGCAGCATCGCCGAGCGCATGTTGGGGCTGTCGCGACGCTCCCGAGACAGCAACCACGCCGCCAACAGGTTGACCGCCAGCCCCACGCTGGCCACGGCCAGCAGCCCGACGCCGTCGACTTGCGGCGGCGCGCC
This sequence comes from Euzebyaceae bacterium, assembly GCA_013698135.1. Classification (GTDB taxonomy): domain Bacteria; phylum Actinomycetota; class Nitriliruptoria; order Euzebyales; family Egibacteraceae; genus JACCTL01. The sequence continues at coordinate 1,660 of JACCVM010000132.1, forward strand.
GATCCGGCGCACGGCCTCGACGGCCACCAGGCCGGCGATCACCAGCAGCGCGGCGGCGTTGGCCAGCGCCGCCAGGATCTCGGCCCGCTGCAGCCCGTAGGAGTGGCTGGCCGAGATGGGCCGCGCCGCAAGGTGGAAGGCCAGCAAGCTCAGGCCCAGCGCGGCGACGTCGGTGAGCATGTGGCCAGCGTCGGCCAGCAACGCCAGCGAACCGAAGGTCAGTCCGCCGACGACCTCGACGACCATGAAACCGGCGTTGAGGGCCAGCGCCATCCGCAGCGCCCGGCGCTGCCCGGCTGTGCCCGAGCCGGGTGGATGCGGGTGCTGGTGCTGGCTCACGCCACCAGTGTGCGTCGGCTGCGGCGGCCACGGCGACCCGCCCGTTGGAGGCGGGTCTGCCCGGATCTCAGCTGCGCAGCGGCAGCGGCACCGCATGCTCGAGGCCGTCGAGCACGCGCACCCGCACCTTGCAGTCCTGCAGGAAGCGGCGGGTGGCCTCCCAGCCCTCGTAGCGCCCGCCGGCCGCTACCACCTCGGTGATGCCCGAGTTGGCGATGAGCTTGGCGCACGAGAAGCACGGCGCCGCGCTGCTGTACAGCGTTGAGCCGTCGCGGTCCCCGTGGTCGGCGAACAGCAGGGCGTTGGCTTCAGCGTGGATGGCCACGCAGTTGTCATAGATATCCCCGCCCACCAGCGGGCGCTCCGCACCCGCCCTCGCCCGGCCGAAGTTGGCCGCCGACTCGGTGAGCGCGCGGGGGCAGGCACCGGCGTCGCAGTGGCCGTAGCCGGCCGGGGGACCGTTGTAGCCGGTGGAGCGGATGTGGCGGCCCTGCACGATGACGGCGCCGACCTTGCGCCGGCTGCAGTTGGAGCGGGTCGCCGCCTGCGCCGCCAGCGCCAGGAAGTACTCGTCCCACGACTGACGGCTGGTTTGCACGGTGGCGGCCTCCGGGCTCGGGCGGTCAACGCGTGTGGTGTTCAGACGGTACCGGGCGATGCAAGTCGGCCCCTGTGATGTCCTACCGCTTTGCGACTTGAGGATCGGGTTCTGCGAGCATCCCGGCGATGCTGCTGATCGAAGTCGTCAAGGTCTGGGGCGCCGTCGCCGGCACCCGCAGCCGCAAGGACAAGGTGGGGCGGCTGGCGGCGTGCCTGGCACAGATGGAAGCCGGCGAGGTGGCCGTCGGCGCGGCGTACTTGGCCGGTCAGGTGCGCCAGGGGCGTCTCGGCGTCGGCTGGCGGATGCTGGCGGACCTGGCGGTCGGGCCGTCCGAGGAGCCGACTCTGCGGCTGGGCGACGTGGACGCCACACTCGACGACATCGCCTCCGCGGCGGGGTCCGGTTCGCAGGCAGCCCGCCGGCAGGCACTGGACGGGTTGTTCGTGACGGCGACCGCCGACGAGCAGCGCTTCCTGCGGGGCCTGGTGCTCGGCGAGCTGCGCCAAGGCGCCCTGGCGGGAATCGTGGCGCAGGCGATCGCGGCCGCGTGGCGGGTCCCCGAGCCCGACGTCCGCCGCGCGTTGATGCTGCACGCCGACATCGGCGCGGTGGCCGAGGCGGCCCAGTCGGGTGGCGAGGAGTCCCTCCGCGCCTTCTGCCTCACCCTGTTCCGCCCCCTGGCGCCAATGCTGGCGCAGACCAGCGCCACGATCACCGACGCGCTGACTGGCCTGCACACGGCCGCCGTCGACTACAAGCTGGACGGCGCGCGGGTCCAGGTCCATCGCCGCGGCGAGCAGGTCCGCGTGTACACCCGCAACCTCCGCGACGTCACCGCGCGCTCGACCGAGGTCGTCGCGGCCGCGGCCGTACTGGACGTCGAGTCGATCGTGCTCGACGGCGAGGTCATCGCCCTGCGCGCTGACGGCAGGCCGCAGCCCTTCCAGGACACCATGAGCCGGTTCGGCACCCAGACCAGTGCCGGACGCGCCGCGGATCGACTGACCCCGTTCTTCTTCGACTGCCTGCACCTGGACGGCAGCGATCTGCTGGACGCCCCCACGTCGGAGCGCATCGCCGCGCTGGAGGGCGTCGTGCCTGCCGAGCATCGCGTCCCGCGTGCGGTCGTCACGGACGTCGACGACGCCGAGGCGGTGCTCGCCGACGCCCTGCGGCGCGGGCACGAGGGGGTGATGGTCAAGGCCCTCGACGCGCCGTACGAGGCCGGCCGGCGCGGCGCCGCCTGGCGAAAGGTCAAGCCCGCGCACACGCTGGACCTGGTGGTGCTGGCCGCGGAGTGGGGCTCTGGTCGCCGCCACGGGTGGCTGTCCAACCTGCATCTTGGCGCCCGCAAGCCCGACGGCGGGTTCGTGATGCTCGGCAAGACCTTCAAGGGCATGACCGACGCGATGCTGACTTGGCAGACCCAGCGTCTGCTGGAGTCCGAGACCGGCCGTGACGGCCACATCGTCCACGTCCGCCCGGAACTGGTGGTCGAAATCGCCTTCGACGGTGTGCAGACCAGCTCGCGCTATCCCGGGGGCGTGGCGCTGCGCTTCGCGCGGGTCAAGGGCTACCGGGAGGACAAGGTGGCCGACGAGGCCGACACCATCGACTTGGTCCGCGCCCTGCACGCCTCGCCACGGGCGCCGGACCGCACCGGTCTGGTGGTATCGCCCGACGAGCGGTGAGGCGAGCAGCACACGTCTAGGGCAGCCACCAGTCGACCGGCTCGGCACCCTGGCCGACCAGCAGCGCGTTGGCGCGGCTGAACGGCCGCGAGCCGAAAAAGCCGGCGCGAGCGGCCAGCGGGCTCGGGTGAGCGGACTCGATGACCGGCGTCGAGCCGAGCAGTGACTTGAGGTCGCGAGCGTCGCGGCCCCACAGGACCGCGACCAGGGGACCGTCCCGGGCTGCCAAGGCACGGATCGCCCGCTCGGTGATCTCCTCCCAGCCCTTGCGCCGGTGTGAACCCGGCGCCCCGGCCCGCACCGTCAGCACCCGGTTGAGCAGCAACACGCCTTGCTCGGTCCACGGCGTGAGGTCACCGCAGGTTGGCGCGGGATGGCCGAGGTCGTCGCCGTACTCACGGAAGATGTTCTGCAGGCTAGGCGGCAGCGGCCGCACGTCCGGGGCGACCGAGAAGCACTGCCCGATGGGATGGCCTGGTGTCGGGTACGGGTCCTGGCCCACGATCAGGACACGGACCCGCTCGAACGGCTGCTGGAAGGCGGCGAGGATCCGGTCGCCGGCGGGCAGGAAGCGTCGCCCGGCAGCGGCCTCGGCGCGCAGGTAGTCGCCGAGCGCAGCGAGCCGGTCCTCCAGGCCGCCGAGCTGCGCCGCCCAACCCGGATGCATGATCTCGGCGAGCTCCCGCCGCGCTACCTGAGGCTGGGTCACCGCCAGTTGCGGTCCCACGTCGGCTCCTACGTCGAGCGGCCGGGGAAGCGGTCAGGCACCCGTCTACCAGACGGGCGGCCGGATGCCAACCGACGCTGCCGCGCAGCGCCCGAGGCGTACGTGTGCGGTTTCCGTCGCCGGCGCGGTGGAATGCACACCAATGGGCAGCGCACACGGGAGGCGATGTGGACGTTGGGCACGTGGCGGTCCGCCTGTACGGTGACCTCGCCGACCTCGCCGGCGCGGGGCGCCCCGAACCGCATCACGAGGTGCCGGTGGTGTCGCCCCGATCGGTCAAGGACGTCATCGAGTCGCTCGGCGTGCCCCATACCGAGGTGGATCTGATCCTCGTCGGCGGTGTCAGCGTCGCCTTCGAGTACCGGGTCGTTGCGGGTGATCGTGTGAGCGCGTACCCGCCCTTCGCCAGCCTCGACGTGGCGACGGTGTCCCTGGTGCGCCCGCCGCCGCTGCCAGAGCCCCGCTTCCTGCTCGACGTGCACCTTGGCGCGCTGGCCAACCGACTGCGCTTGCTCGGCTTGGACGCCGAGTACCGCAATGACGCCGACGACGCCGAGCTGGCAGCCGCAGCGGGGACCGACCAGCGCGTCCTGTTGACCCGCGACCGTGGGCTACTCATGCGCGCCAGTGTCGTCCACGGTCAGCTGCTGCGTTCTCATGATCCGGACCAGCAGGCGCTGGAGGTGGTGCGCCGCTTCGAGCTGTTCGACGTGCTGACGCCGTTCAGCCGCTGCCTGCGCTGCGGTGGCCTGCTGGCGGCGGTCGCCAAGGCCGAGGTGATCGACCAGCTCGAGGCGGGCACGGCGCGAACCTATGAGACGTTCGCCCGCTGCGGCCATTGCGCTCAGGTGTACTGGTCAGGTGCCCACCACGACCGCCTGGCCGCCTTCGTGGAGCAGATTCGCGCCGCAGCACGGTGACCAGCCTGGTCGGCTACAGGTTGCCGCGGGCGGCCTGCTCGCGCTCGATGGCCTCGAACAGGGCCTTGAAGTTTCCCTCGCCGAAGCCGCGCGAGCCATGGCGCTCGATGACCTCGAAGAACACCGTCGGACGGTCCTGCACCGGCTCGGTGAAGATCTGCAGCAGGTAGCCCTCGTCGTCGGTGTCGATCAGAATGTTTTGCTCCCGTAGCGCGTCGAGATCCTCGTCGATGGCCGACCAGTCGAGCTTGGCCCGCTGCTCGACGTAGTAGGTGTCTGGCACGCGCATGAACCGCAGGCCGTTGGCGCGCAGGGCGGTGACGGTGGCGACGATGTCGTCGGTGGCCAGGGCCATGTGCTGCACCCCGGGGGAGTGGTAGTAGTCCAGGTACTCGGAGATCTGGGATTTGCGCTTGCCTCGCGCCGGTTCGTTGATGGGCAGCTTGATGCGGCCTTGGCCGTCCCACAGCACCTTGCTCATCAACGCCGAGTACTCGGTGGAGATCGCCTCGTCGTCGTAATGCACCAGCTGGGTGAAGCCCATGACGTCGGCGTAGAACTTCACCCAGTCGTCCATGCGGCCCAGCTCGACGTTGGCCACAATGTGGTCCACCAGGCGCAGGCCCACCGGCTGGCCGGCCACCGCGAACACCGGCGTGGTGATGCCGGCGCTGGGCGCCGGCTGCTCGCGAACGCCGACATAGCCGGGCAGGTAGGCCCCCGAGTAGTTGGAGGCGTCCACGAAGCTGTGGATGGTGTCGCCGTAGGCCCTGATGGAGGCGGTGACCACCTTGCCCTGTTCGTCTTCCTGCACCCTGGGCTCGGCGAAGGCTTCGGCGCCACGCTCGACGGCAACCGCGAACGCCTGCTCGGCGTCGGGGACGGCGAAGGCCACGTCACGCACGCCGTCACCGTGTCGCGCCGCGTGCTGCACGACCGGCGACTCCGGGCCAAGGCCAGCGGTCAGCGTGAAACGGATGTCGCCTTGCGCCATCACCCAGGAGGCGCGGTCCCGCACCCCGGTCTCAGGGCCGGCGTAGGCCACCGCCGAGAACCCGAAGGTCGTCCGGTAGTACTGCGCCGCCTGCTTGGCGTTGCCGACGTAGAACTCGAGGTGGTGATAGCCCTGGATCGGCATGAGGTCGGTCATCGCATCGCTCCTCGGCGTCGTTGGCATCCAGGTCACCCATCTTGTCAGAAGCCGCCCTCCGACATCTCGGGCGGGCGCAGGTCGAACTCGGCGTCGCCGATGCGCAGGTACTCCGCCGGCTCGCCGCCTTCGAGGTGATCCATGATCGCCGGGACATCGTCCTCGGTGACGCCGCCGTACCACACGTTGTCGGGGAACACGGCGATGACCGGGCCGACCATGCAGGCCTCCAGGCAGCCACCGGCGACGATCTTGGTGCTGGTGAGCAGCCGCCGGCCCTGCTCCTCACGCAGGGCGTTGAACACGTCGCCGCCCCCGTTGTTGATGCAGCTCGGCCGTGGATGAGAGGGGTCGCGCTGGTTGATGCACACGAAGACGAACTTCTCGGGCATCGGCATCGAGCCTGCTCCTGTTCGGGGTGGCCAACTAGCCTAGCCCGGTGACCGAGCGCGAGAAGGGTCAGGAGCGGTTCACCGAGCCGCTGGACGCGGCCGACCCTCGCTTCGTCGGACCCGATCTGGACCAGTCCTTGCCACCGAGGGACCGGCGGCTGGTCCGCAGCCGTGGCCCAGGCGGTGAGAGCCCGGACAGCCCCGCGGTGCGCGCCTTTCGGATCGGCCTGCCACTGCTCGTGCTGGCCGGGATCGCGGCGGTCGTGCTGGTGTTCGCCGTGGGGCTGAGCCCCGGTCCGCAAGAGGCGGTCGTCGGTCCGGTCGAGGCGGTGCGCAGCGCCGTTGCGCGGCGCCCGCAGCGGGTGTGCTTCCACGACAACAACCCCTGCGCCTGGCTGACGCTGCGCGGTGGCGAGCTGGTGGCGTTCAACACCAACGGTCCCTTGCCACAGGAGTACGGGCGGCAGGGCGTTGGCTGGTGCGAGACGAGTGGCTGGTTCGGCAGCAACGCCACCGGTTCCCGCTACGACCAGCGGGGACAGCTGGCGCGGGGACCGGCGCGGCGCGGGCTGGACCGCTTCGCCCTGCGCACCGACGACGCCGGGCGCCTCGTGGTCGACTTCAAGCAGTTGACGGCGGGCGAGCCCGGCTACACCAGCGGTCCGCCGCAGCCGCCGGACGGGCCTGACTGCGAGCAGATCCCGTTCGATCGTCAGGCCGACCTGCGCCTGTAGCGCCGCGCGGAGGTTTCCACCGCAACCGGCGGATACCGTGTTCAGGTCTCGCGCGGGGATTATCCTCCTCGCGAGTTTGAGCGGAGGATGACCGATGTCTGATTGGCCGCCACCCGGCGACGAAGAGGGGCGACCGCCGGCTGGGCCGAGCTGGAGCACGCCGGCCCCGCAGGGACGGCAAAGCGGTGACGCCCCCCCGGGTTCGCCCTTGCACGGGCGCCTGCAACCGATGAACGTCGGTGACGTCCTGGATGGCATGTTCCGCCTGCTGGTACGCCACTGGCGGACCTACGTCCTGGCCTTGGGCGTCGTGCTGGTGCCGCTGAACCTGCTCAGCAGCTTCACCAACTATCGCGTGACGGGTGGGCTGGGGTTGCTCGACACCCTGCGGGACCCCTCCGCCGGCCAGGCGGTGCTCAGCAGCGGTGATGTCGCCCAACTCGTGCCGCTGTTCGGCGTCACCGCGCTGGCGTCGCTGTTGGTGACGCCGTTCATCAACGGTGTGGCCACGCGCATCGCGGCCGAGGGTTACCTGGGCGCCAAACCCGAGCCGGGCGAGAGCTTGCGCTATACCGCCGGGCGCTACCTGTCCCTGCTCGGCACGACGCTGCTGCTGATCCTGACCGCCATCGCGATGGTGATTCCGGCATTCGTGCTGTTCATCGTGGCCGCTACGGCGGAATCCGCGGCGGTGGCCGTGCTGGCGGTGGTGGTGTTCTTGTTCACCGTGCTGGCAATGGTCTCGCTGTTCGCCCTCGCCTACCCGGTGGTGATGGTGGAACGAGCCGGGCCGGCAACGGCGGTTCGGCGCTCGTTCGCGCTGGGTCGCCGCCGGTTCTGGGGAATCCTCGGCATCGTGATCCTGGCCAGCATCATCGGCGGTCTCGTCGGGCAGATTTTGTCGGCGGTCTTCTCCCTTCCGGGTCAGCTGCTGGGCGATGCGGCCGGGCTGGTGCTGACCGCCGTCGGTGGCGTCATCGCCGGGCTGTTGACCACCCCCCTGACCGCTGCCGCCCAGACGTTGCTGTACTTCGACGGCCGCATCCGCCACGAGGGCATGGATCTGGAGATGGCAGCTCGCGACCTGCCCGGCGACCCGCACGGCGCAGGGGGTTTCACTGGTTGACCTGCCCGTCCCCACCGTCGAGGCCGAGCAGGTGCGTCGCGTCACGGCCGAGGTGCTGGCGCGCGCGGAGTTCGTGGAGGCGCGCCCCAGCCTGTGGCAGCGGGCGCTGAACGCCGTCGGCGACTTTGTCGGCCGGATCCTGGAGCTGCTGGGGAGCGGAGGCCGGGGGTCGGTGATCGGGACGCTGATCCTGTTGGGTCTGTGCGCCGTCGTGGCCGTGCTGCTGTGGCGCTTTTCGCGCAGGGTGCAGCGCAATCCCGCCTCTTCGGTTGCTGCTACCGATCCGATCGGGCGCTCCAGCCGCCAGTGGCGCGAGGAGGCGGGCGACCACGAGGCCGCTGGTCGCTGGCGCGCCGCGCTGCGCTGTCACTACCGCGCCCTGATCGCCGATCTGGCGGCGGCCGGGCTGCTGGAGGAGGTCCCCGGCCGCACCAGCGGTGAGTACCTGCGCGTCGTCACCGACGACCTACCGCTGGCCGCCGACGCGTTCGCCGAGGCCACGGGAGCCTTCGAGTCCGCCTGGTACGGCCATGCCGAGGTCGCCGCCGACGACGTGCAGCGAGTCCGCGCGGCCAGCTCGAATGTCCTGGCCGCGACCAGTGGGCGGCGGCTCGCCGCGGTCGCCGCGTCGTGATCGCGCCGGACCGCCGCGAGCTGCCGCGGCGTTACTGGCCGGTGGCGCTGCTGATCGTGGTGCTGCTCGCCGGCATGGCCTTGGTCGCCCGCCAGCCCGACCCAGGTCTGCCGCTGGACCCCGCGTCGGCACAACCCGACGGCACCAAAGCGCTGGTAGAGATCTTGCGCGCGGTGGGCGCTTCCGTGGAGGTCGTCGACCGGGTGCCGCGGGGCGGCCCGTCGAGCGGTGGCCCGGACACCTTGCTGGTGCTGGTCAACAACTTGCCCGATCCCGAGCCGCTGCGGTCCTATGTCCGCCAGGGCGGGCGGCTGGTGATCGCGTCCGGTCCGCCGGCAGTCGCGAAGCTGGAGCCCGTCGGCAGTACGGCGTTCGGACTCGTCGACTCGCCCCTGGCCCGCGACTGCGATCTGCCCGCCCTGGTCGACGCGAGCCGCGTCCGCGCGCCCGACGGCCTGGTCTACGAGCCGCCGGCAACAGCGGTCGGCTGCTTCCCGCGCGGGGGCGGCAGCTGGCTGATCGCCACCGCCAACGGCACGGGAACCGAGGTGGTGCTCGGTGGGGCGGGCGCGCTGACCAACGGGGTGATCGGTGCGGCGGACAATGCGGTGCTGGCGGTGGCGCTGCTGGCGCCACAGGCGGGGACCGAGGTGGCGGTGGTCGGCCCAGATCTGCGGACCGACCCGGCGGGCAGCGGCGGGCAGAGTCTGCTGGATCTGCTGAGCCGTTCCGTGCGCCTGATGCTGCTGCAGCTGGCGGTCGCCTTCCTGCTCGTGGTTGCCTGGCGCGCTCGCCGGCTGGGACGGCCGGTGAGCGAAGCCCAGCAGGTGCAGCTGGAGGGCTCCGAGCTGGTGACCGCGGTCGGCAACCTGCTGCAACAGACGCGCGCCCGCCGCAGCGCCTCGCAGCTGCTGCGCGACGACCTGCGGCGCGGGCTCGTGCAACGGCTCGGCCTGACACGTGACGCCTCCGCCGAGCAGACCGCGGGGGCGGTGGCGGCGCGCACGACGCTGCCGGCCGACGACGTGCTGGCGGTGCTCACCGGCCCCATCGACCCCGACGACGCCCAGCTGGTCGCGCTCGCGCAGCGCATACAAGACGTGCGCCGTGCCGTGGAAACCCCGCTCTCGTCGCCAGGAGGCGTCCGTGTCCGTTGACCCCGCTCAGGCCCGCGAGGCCATTGTCGCGGTCCGGAACGAGGTCGCCAAGGCCGTCGTCGGCCACGACGGTGTGGTCACCGGCCTGCTGGCCGCGCTGCTGGTCCGCGGCCATGTGCTGCTGGAAGGAGTCCCGGGCACCGCCAAGACGCTGCTGGTCAAGGCCCTGGCGGCGGCCCTGCGGCTGGACGCCAAGCGGGTGCAGTTCACACCCGACC
>JACCVM010000144.1 GCA_013698135.1 Euzebyaceae bacterium
CATCGGGGATACGCGCGGCAGCTCCGCTGGGTTCAACGCCGCGTTCACCAGTCGCCGGGGATCCGCTCGCGGACCACCGTAGGACTGTCGTGGGCCGGGTCCCTGGCGTCGGGTTCAGCGGTGACCCACAGCCAGGAATAGCGGCTCAACGGAGCCTCGGCGGTGAAGCCGACCTCCGCACGCCCGCTGGTGTCGGGCCGGAATCTTCCGAGGCTGACGGGGCCCCGCTCGGGTTCGGCCAGCCACGCCTCATAGGTGGCCCCCCGCTCCAGCGCTTCCAGTCCCTGCAGGGCGATGTCGACGCGCACGCGGTCGCCGGTGGCCTGGAAGGCGGCGGTGCCGCTGGCGGTGAACCCTTCACTGGGCCGCAGCGCCAGCGTCAGGCTGCCGGGTGGCGGCCCTTGTGCCGGCCCTCCGCTCAGCGCCGCGGCCACCGCGATCACCAGTGCGGCGGCCGCGGCGACGGCCAGCCAGCGCTTCGAACGGGGACGAGGCGCGGCGGCGACCACTCGGTCGCGCAGGGACGCGGGGGGCTGTGCCGGCTCCTGGGCCACAAGGTCGAGCAGGCGCGGCAACCCTTCGAGCTGGGCCAGGTCGTCGCGGCAGTCGCGGCAACGTTGCAGGTGCGCGCGGGTGTCGGCCTGCTCGGCCACTGACAGCCCGCCCAAGACATACCCGCCGAGGTGGTGGCGCACCTGCTCGCACGTCATCACTGATTCACTCCCAGCTCGTCGCACGCGAGCCGCAGGGCCTTCAGCGCGTAGTAGGTCCGCGACTTGACGGTGCCCAGCGGCAGTTCCAGGCACCCGGCGATCTCGACTTGCGTGAGGCCGCGGAAGTAGGCGAGGTCGAGCATCTGTCGGTGGTCGGATGACAGGCGGTCGAGTGCTGCCCGCACCACCTCGGCCTGCAGCAGTGCGTCGAGCTCGTCGATGGCAGCCACTCCGGAGGCCACGTCCTCGGCGTCGGCGCTGGGCTGCGGCTGACGGGCACGCTGGCGATGGAGGTCCACGACGGCCGTGCGTGCGATCGTGAACACGTAGCTGCGCACCGAGGCCCGCGAGGGGTCGTAGCGACCTGCCGACTGCCACAGCCGAGTCATCACCCGCTGCACCAGCTCGCCGGCGAGCTCGGGATCGCCAAGCCGCCGCAGACCGAAGGCCCACAATGGCCTGGCATAGGCGTCGTACAGCGCGGCGACCGCGGCCTCGTCGCCACCGGCGGCACGGGTCAACAGCGCCGCCTCCACCTGGACCGACGGCGGCTGCACATTCTCATCCACTGTTCGCACCACGTGCCGCTCAGTCTCGCCTCACGCGGTGTACGTCCCAGCCGCCGCCGTCGGTTCAGTCATGGCGAGTAATCAACTGTGCTCGAGGCATTCAGGAGAGGATGCACCGATGTCGGACACGCCAGCGACGCTGCGCTTCTATGACGACCTCGCCGTCTGGTGGCCGCTGATCTCGCCACCGGAGGAATACGCAGAGGAGGCCGCCTTCGCCGCGACGGTGCTGCGGTCTGCGTCGATTCCCGTACGCGAGGTGCTCGAACTCGGCAGCGGGGGCGGTCATAACGCGGTTCACCTCAAGGCGAGCTTCGCCATGACGCTGATTGATCTGTCACCAGCGATGCTCGATGTGTCCCGACGGCTCAACCCTGAGTGCGACCACCACCGTGGCGACATGCGCACGGTACGGCTGGGCCGCCGCTTGGACGCGGTGTTCGTCCACGATGCGGTCGACTACATGGCGACCGAGGCCGATCTGCGGCGAGCCATCGAGACCGCTTTCTTCCACTGCCGCCCCGGCGGCATCGCGGTGTTCGTGCCCGATGACACGAAAGAGAGCTTCGAGGAGGCGAGCGATCATGGCGGGAGCGACGGTGCCGACGGGCGAGGAGTTCGGTACCTCGAGTGGGTGTGGGATCCGGATCCGGCTGACACCTGGGTCCTGACCGAGTACGCGTTCCTGCTGCGCGATGTCGACGGCTCGGTTCAGGTGGTGCATGAGACGCATCGCCTGGGACTGTTCGGTCGCCAGGACTGGCTGCGACTGCTGGCCAGCGCCGGCTTCGAACCGACAGCGGTTCCCGAGGTGACCGACGAGGATCGAACGCCTCGCGAGCTGTTCGTGGGGCATCGACCAGCCGCGTCGACACGGGGCGCGACCGGCCAGCGGTCAACCGGCCAGTCGAAGCCGGCTGCCTGGCCGGGCTGGTAGGTGTTGACGGTCACGGGAGAAGCCCAGAGCCCGGGGCAGATCCGGCGTGGAGAGGATCGGAAACGCTGAGTCGAACATGGCTGGACCTCTGATCCGCACGCGGCGATCAGGGGCACGCCGTCGGAGTCGGTAGCCTCAAGACTGTGACGGTCGCTGCCCCCGCGTCCACCAACGCCTTGGTCGCCAGAGGCCGCGCGCTGGCGTGGCTGACCATCGCTTGGAACAGCGTCGAGGGCATCGTGGGGATCGCCGCCGGTGTGGTCGCCGGATCCGTCGCCTTGGTCGGCTTCGGCGTGGACTCTTACGTCGAGGTTTTCGCTGGAGCGACGATCCTGTGGCGGCTGTCAAAGGAGCGCCACGGTGCCGGAGTGTCCCAAGCCGCAGAACAGCGGGCGGTGCGGATCATCGCCGTGACGTTCCTCATGCTCGCCATCGGCGTGAGCGTCGAGTCGGTCCGCAAGTTGCTGACCGCGCAACAACCGGACGAAAGCATCGTCGGCATCGTCCTGGCAGTCGTCTCATTGGTCGTGATGCCGCTGCTGGCGAAGGCCAAACGCCAGGTCGGCAAGCGCATGGGAAGCCGGGCACTGCAGGCCGACGCGGCGGAGACGACCCTGTGCGTGTGGCTGTCGGGGATCCTGCTTGCCGGGCTGAGTCTCAACGCGCTGTTCGGGTGGTGGTGGGCGGACCCGCTCGCCGGACTGGGCATCGTCTACGTCGCCGGCCGCGAGGGTCTCGAACACTGGCAGGCCGAAGAACTCGACGACTGCTGCTAGATCGCGCTGCGCCGCGCACGAGATAGTGACGACGGCGCAGGGGATCACCACGGGATCGTGGCGGCTGAACCAGCCCTGGAGTGAGTCGCTGGCGACAACCGTGGCGAAGGCCCAGCGGTGGCCGCCCAGAGTCCCCCCAATCGACCCTGGGCGGCCCCGCTGTCGGCTTCTCCACGAAGGCCGAAGCCGGGCGATCAGCGTACGAGATACATCACGCAAAGTAAAGCGATTCTTCGCACGGTAATCGTCTCGTGCGCCCGGAAGCGGGTACACCAGCGGGATGGCAACCGCCCCCGCTCCCCTGGTGCGGCGTCTGACCACGGCGGCGTCGGACCTGCTCGGTTCGCTGAACCACGAGCAGCGCAGCGCCGCCGTCTTCGACTTCGGCGACATCGCCGCCAGGCGGGACTGGCACTACGTGCCTCGCGAGCACCCGGGCCTGACCCTGGTGCGCATGGACGCCGATCAGCGCAAAGCCGTCCACCAGCTACTGGCCGCCACCCTTTCGCCTCCGGTGTACGCGCAGGCCGCCACCATCCTCGCCCTGGAAGACGTGCTCGACGAACGGGAAGGCGGCCGTCGGGCCCGGCGGCCGACGGACGCAGCGATCACCATCTTCGGTGAACCGGGGCGCGAGGCGCCTTGGAGTTGGCGTCTGGAGGGTCACCACATCGCCGTCAACGCGACGGTCGTCGATGGCGCGCTGACCGCCACTCCCTTGTTCCTCGGCGCCAACCCAGCGCGGGTCCAGCACGCCGGCGTGGACGTCGTTCGCCCGCTGGCACCGGAGGAGGACATCGCCCGCGCGCTGCTGAACGCGTTGAACCCAGGACAGCGTGAGGCGGCGATGGTGGCGGCAGATGCACCAGGTGACATCCTGACCACCAATGCTGTCGAGGTGACGCCCTCCGCTGTGCCCAGGGGTGTCGACGCCGGCGACTTGGAGGGCGAGGCCGCGGCGCTGCTGACGCGCCTGCTGTCGGTGTACGCCGGCCGGGTGGCCGCTGCGGACCCGTCGCTGGGCGATCCGACCGGGGTGCACTTCGCGTGGGCGGGATCGGCTTCGCCGGGGCGACCGCATTACTACCGGCTGGAGGGCCCACACCTGTTCGTCGAATACGACAACACCCAGAACGACGCCAACCACGTGCACAGCGTGTGGCGGCGACCCGACGACGACTTCGGGCGGGGACTGCTTGCCCGCCATCGCGCCGCCGAGCGGGCCACAGCCCCGTAAGGCCGACCGCACCATTGACGGCCACTCCCGCCGGGATGCGCGTGCAGCCCGCCAGGTGGCCGCCAGCACGCAGCAGAAACGAATGCTGGCCCGGCAGTCGGGAATGCAACCAGTCGTCGAGGTGGTCGGGGGGCGGCTGTCGGCGTCGGTGACCGGCTCCGACTCGACCCGCACGGTGGATGTCATTGGGCGGCAGCTCGCGCCCATATGGTCACTGCGTCACTCGAGGAGTTGAATGGCCGCCCTCAAGCAGCGAAGCGGTAGGGCATAGGGCACGGCGGAAACCAAGGAGGCAGCGGTGGGGCAGTCGGACTGGCGGGCCTTGCTCGAAACGACGCAGCAGCTCGCGACCGGCTATCTCGAGGGCCTACCAGACCGGAGGGTGGGACCGACGGCGACGTTGGCGGAGTTGCGTGCGGCCCTGCACCAGCCGCTGCTTGACGAGCCGGTCGATGCGCTCACCGTGACCCACGACCTGGCAGCCGCAGCCGATCCGGGCTTGATGGCGACACCGAGCAGCCGCTTCTTCGGCTTCGTCATCGGCGGCGCCGTGCCGGCGTCCGTGGCCGCCGACTGGCTGACGACCGCCTGGGACCAGAACGCCGGCCTCTACGCCGCCGCGCCCGCAGCGATGGTGGCCGAGGAGGTCGCGGCCGGCTGGCTGACCGATCTGCTCGGCCTGCCGGCGAGCGTTTCGACGGGGTTCGTGACCGGCTGCCAGATGGCCAACACCACCGGTCTGGCCGCCGGGCGCCATGCCGTGCTGCAACGCGTCGGCTGGGACGTCGAGACACAGGGGCTGGCGGGCTCACCAGGCGTGCGGGTGGTCGTCGGCGGCGAGCGGCACGCCACCATCGACCGGGCCTTGCGCCTGCTGGGCCTCGGCACGAAGCAGGTGGCCGTGGTGCCCGCCGACGGCCAGGGCCGCATGCTTGCCGACCAGCTGGCCCGCGTCCTTGACGCCGACGACTCGACGCCGACGATCGTCTGCGCCCAGCTCGGCAACGTCAACACCGGCGCACTGGACCCCATCGCCGACATCGTCGAGCTCGCTCACCGCCGAGGCGCGTGGGTCCACGTCGACGGTGCCTTCGGGCTGTGGGCGGCCGCCAGCCCGTCGCTGGCGCCGTTGGTGGCCGGCGCCCAGGGCGCCGACTCGTGGGCAACCGACGCCCACAAGTGGCTCAACGTGCCGTATGACTCCGGGCTGATCTTCTGCGCCGACCCCGCCGCGCACCGCGCGGCGATGGGCGTGCAGGCCAGCTACCTGATCCATGCCGAGCACCAGGAACGCGATGCCATGGACTTCAACCCGGAGTTCTCCCGCCGCGCCCGTGGATTCCCCGTCTACGCGGCGCTGCGCTCCCTCGGCCGCGGCGGCGTCGCCGACCTGGTGGATCGCTGCTGTGCGCTGGCCCGCCGCTTCGCCACCGCCCTGGAAGCGGCGGACGGCGTCGAGGTCTGCAACGACGTGGTGCTCAACCAGGTGCTGGTGCGCTTTCCCGGCCGCGACGGCGACGCCGACCGGCGCACGCCCGCCGTAGTGCACGCCGTCCAGGCCGACGGAACCTGCTGGCTGAGCGGCACCGTGTGGCAGGGCCGTCCGGCGATGCGGGTGTCGGTGTCGAACTGGTCGACGACGCCTGCCGACGTCGACCGTTCGGTGGCGGCGATCCTGCGTTGTGCCGAGGCGGTCGGCTAAGAATAAGTGACCGGGACGGGGTCGGACTGGCCGCGGGGCGCCGAACGCAACGGCAAAGGAGGAGCGACGACGTGCAGATGCCCAGCGGCACGGTGACGTTCCTCTTCACCGACATTGAAGGCAGCACACGCCGGTGGCAGGAGGAGTCCGAGGCGATGTCGGTCGCGGTCAGCCGCCACGACGACATCGTGCGCGCCAGCATCGCGCAGCACCACGGGGTGGTCTTCAAGACGGTCGCCGATGCCTTCTGCGCCGCGTTCACCTCGGTGGACGAGGCCGTGGCGGCGGCGCTGGACGCGCAGCTGGGGCTGGCCGGTGAGCCGTGGCCGACCAGTGAGCCGCTGCGCGTGCGGATGGCCCTGCACACCGGCGGCGCCGAGCTGCGCGACGACGACTACTTCGGACCGACCCTCAACAAGGTGGCTCGGATCATGGCCACCGCCAACGGGGGCCAGACGCTGCTGTCCACCGTCACCGCTGAGCTGAGCCGCGACCTCCTGCCACCCGACGCCGAGCTGCTGGACCTGGGCGCTCACCCGCTGAAGGACATCCAACGCCCCGAGCGGCTGTTCCAGCTCCTGCACTCCAGGCTGCCGCGCGACTTCCCGCCACTGCGCGCCTTCGGCTCGCTACCCAACTACACCACCCCGCTGGTCGGGCGTGAACGCGAGACCGTAGCCGTCGTCGACCTGCTCAAGCGTGAGGCGGTGCGGCTGGTGACGCTCACCGGTCCCGGAGGGATCGGCAAGACCCGTCTGGCCTTGCGCGTCGTCGACGAGTTGGCCGCCGACTTTCGCGACGGCGTGTGGTTGGTCGGCCTGGCGGCGGTGCGCGATCCCGCGCTGGTCGCCCCCACCATCGCCCATGCCCTCGGTGTGCGGGAGAGCGCCGGTACCTCGCCGTTCGAAAGCCTCAAGGGCTACTTGCGAGACCAGCGCGCCCTGCTGGTGCTCGACAGCTTCGAGCGCGTCGCGGCGGCGGGTCCGCTGGTCGCCAACCTGCTGTCCGCCGCCCCAGGCC
>JACCVM010000191.1 GCA_013698135.1 Euzebyaceae bacterium
AGTTGAAGTCCTTGAAGTACAGCAACTCCTTGTCGCCGTTGGCGTAGGTGACCTCCAGGAAGCGGTTCTCCTCGGCGTCGGAGTACATCCGCCGGCAGGTCTCGCTGATCAGCCAGTCGACGGCGAGGTGCTCGTCGCCTCGCTCCTTGACCAGGTCCGGGTGCAACGGCAGGCCGGCGTGCAGGTAGACGGCGAAGATCTCGCGCGCCGCGACCTCGTTTGGCCGCTCGATCTTGATCTTCACGTCCAGGCGGCCGGGGCGCAGGATTGCCGGGTCGATCATGTCCTCACGGTTGGACGCGCCGATGACGATGACGTCTTTGAGCGTCTCCACGCCGTCGATCTCGCTGAGCAGCTGCGGCACGATCGTGGTTTCGACGTCCGATGACACGCCCGACCCGCGGGTGCGGAAGATCGAGTCCATCTCGTCGAAGAAAACGATGACGGGGAAGCCTTCTTCGACCTTCTCCCTGGCGCGCTGGAAGATCAGGCGGATCTGCCGTTCGGTCTCGCCGACGTACTTGTTCAGCAGCTCCGGGCCCTTGATGTTCAGGAAGTAGCTGCGCGCGTCGGCGCGCCCCTCCTTCTCGGCCACCCGCTTGGCCAGGCTGTTGGCGACGGCTTTCGCGATCATCGTCTTGCCGCAGCCGGGCGGCCCGTACAGCAGGATGCCCTTGGGCGGGCGCAGCTCGTGCTCCACGAACAGGTCGGCGTGCAAGAAGGGCAGCTCGACGGCGTCCTGGATGGCCTCGATCTGCACGCTGAGGCCTCCGATGTCGTCGTAGGAGATGTCGGGCACTTCCTCGAGCACCAGCTCCTCGACCTCTGGGCGGGGCAGCTTCTCCAGGGCGTAGTTGCTGCGGATGTCGACCAGCACCGAATCCCCGGCGCGCAGCAGTGGCTCGTGGCACAGGGGCTCGGCGATGCGCACGACCTGCTCGTCGTCGGTGTGGCCGATGACGAGGAGTCGCTCGTCGTCGAGGCGCTCCTTGACCGTCATCACCTCGCCGACCAACTCGAAGCGTGCCGCCTCGATGACGTTGAGCGCCTCGTTGAGCACGACCTCCTGGCCGCGCACCAGCCCGTCGACGGCGACCTCGGGACTGACGTGGACCCGCAGCTTGCGGCCCTGGGCGAAGATTTCCACGACCTCGGTGTCCAAGGCCTGCAGGAAGATTCCGAAGCCCGATGGCGGCGCGGACAGCTTCTCGACCTGCTGCTTGAGTGCCACGATCTGCTCGCGAGCGTCGCGCAGGGTGTCGGCCAGCTTGGCGTTCTGCGTGCCGGCGGCCTGCAGCTGTCCCCTGGCCTCCAGCAGACGCTCCTCGAGGGCGCGAACACGGCTCGGCGAGTCATCCAGCCGCCGGCGCAGCAGCGCCGCCTCTTCTTCTAGAAAGCGCAGCTGCGTGCGAAGCTGCTGCAGCTCGACCTCGTGGGACGGCATGGGAATCGAGCCTTTCGATGCGCGGTCCTCGAGACCCCGAGTATAGGGCGGCTCCGACCGCGACTGACGTGGATGACCCGGCGACCTCACGGGTGGACTTGCCTGGTGGCTGTCGGGGCGACCCCCGACCCGTTGGTGTTTGCGTCCACGACGTACACCCGCGACGCAACCTCGGTCGGCAGGACCACCTCACGACCGTCGACCAGCGCCCGCACCCCGTCGCGGTCGTGGTGCAGAACCGTCACCAAGCGCTGCGGAAGGATGCCCGCCTGGACCATCGCGGCGAGCAGGTCGGCGCGGTCGTCACCGACCATCGTCACGATCCCTTGGCTGCCGATGTCGCGCTCGGCCAGCGGCCGTCCGGCGATCGCCGCCAGCTCCCCGGACGGCGAGGGGATGGGGTGGCCGTGCGGGTCCGTAACAGGCCGCCCGAGGATGCGGTCGATGTCGGACAGCTCGGCCTCGTCGACCTCGTGTTCGAGTTGTTCGGCGAGGTCGTGCAGCTCGTGCAGTGGCACGCCCTCGGCCTCGTGCACGTAGCGTTCCAGCAGCCGGTGGGTGCGAACCATGCGCAGCGCCTCGCGGCGCCCCTCGGTGGTCAACGCGGCCGAGTCGTGATCCAGGACGACGAGCCGGCGGCGGACCAGGCTCCGCAGCGGGGACCGGATCCGTCCGGCTCCGGCGCCCACCCGTTGCTCCAGGTCGCCCACGGGCGTGGAAGCGACCGGGTCGTCGGCGGAGAACAGCGCCTTGAGCACATCCTCGGCCAGGGTGCGCTCCGCCGCGCGGTGCCGCCGGACCGCTCTGGCGACCACGCCGCCGCGCGGCCCGCAGAACAGCGCGAGCACGAAGCAGGCGGTGGCGACCAGCACGATCGCCGGACCCGACGCGACGTCGTAGTAGTAGGAGCCGTACAGCCCCCCGACCGCAGACACCGACCCGACCGCGGCCGCCACCAGCATCATTGTCCGCAGCCGACTGGTCAGGAGCAACGCGGTGGCGCCCGGGGTCACGAGCATCGCCACCACCAGGATCAGCCCGACGGCCTGCAGTGACGCCACGATCGTCGCCGACAACAAGGCCGTGAAGACGTACTGGAGTACGCCGACCTTCAGGCCGACGGCCTCGGCCATCAGCGGGTCGAAGCTCCACAGGTGGAACCACCGGTACCCAACGACGATGACCAGCAGCACCGCGGCGCCGGCCGACCCCGTCAGCCACAGGTCCGCCGACGACACGCCGAGCACGTTGCCGAACAAGATGTGAAACAGGTCGATGCCCCGCGGCTTGGCCACCGAGATGATCGCCAGCCCGAGGGCGAACGTGGCGGTGAAGCAGATGCCCATCACCGCATCCAGCTTCACCGGCGAATTGCGCTCGATGTAGGTGATCGCCAGCCCGGTGAGCACCGCCACGACCAGCGCGCCCCAGAAGATCCCGGCCTGGCGGGCGAGCAGGTAGCCGACGGCGACGCCGAGCAGGACGGCGTGGCTGATTGCGTCACCCAGCAGGGCCTGATGGCGCACGACCAGAAGGCATGACAAGACCGCGGAGACCACGCCGACGATCAAGGCCGCAGTGAGGCCGGCCCGCATGAACCCGTAGCGGGTCACGGGCTCGATGAACAGCGTCACGAGGTCGTTCATCCCGACGCCGCCCTGGGAGAGGCGCCGTTTGAGGGTTGACGCATCGCCGCCGCCAGCTGGGCGGGCACGGCGCCATAGGCGGCGCCGAGCGCCGCGGGGGTGAGCACCGCCGCCGCCGGCCCCGCGGCGACGACCCGCTGGGCCAGCAACAGCAGCCGGTCACACAGCGTGTCGATCGTCGACAGGTCGTGGTTGACGACGACGACACAGGCCCCGTCGGCGGCTAGATCACGCAGCAGGGTGCCGAGCAACGCGATCGTGAGCGCGTCGACGCCTGCGAACGGCTCGTCCAGCAGCAGCAGGGACGCCTCCTGCGCCAGCGCCCTGGCGAGGAAGACCCGCTGCTGTTGCCCACCGGACAGCTCACCGATCTGACGGCTGGCGTACTCGGTCAGGCCCACCCGGTCCAGCGCCTCGTCGATCTTGCGGCGGTCCTCGCCGCTGCGAGGGCGCAGTAACCCAAGGTGCGGGTAGCGGCCCATCGCCACGACCTCGTGCACCACCGCCGGGTAGTCCCAGTCGATCATCGAGCGTTGCGGCACGTAGGCGGTCCGCCGCCGCGCCGCAGCCGCCGGCCGGCCGCCGACGGTGACGACCCCGGTGTCGGGACGGACCAATCCGAGCACGGCCTTAAGCAGTGTGGACTTGCCGGCGCCGTTGGGACCGATGACCCCGGTCACCGACCCGGCGGGCGCGTGGAAGGTGACCGCTCGCAGCGCCGGCCGCCGCCGGTAGGTGACCGTCAGTCCGCGGACCGCGAGATCCCCCGACGGGCTCACCCTTCGCCTCCGAGTCCTGCGACGATGGCCCGCGCGTTGGCACGCATCATGCCGACGTAGGTGTCGGCGCCGCTGCCCGGCTCGCCCACCGAGTCGCCGTACAGCGGCTCGCCGATCGCCACCTGCGCGTCTCGGGCGACGCGCTCGATGAGGTCGGGGTTGACCGTGGACTCCAGAAAGATTGTCGGCACTTCCGCGGCGCGGATCAGATCGATCAGGGCGCTGACCGCCTGCGCACTCGGCTCCTCCTCGGTGGTGACGCCGATCACGGTGCCAAGCACCTCCAGCCCGAAGTGCTCCGCGAAGTAGCTGTAGGCATCGTGGCTGGTGACCAGCCTGCGTCGCTGCACCGGGATGGTGGCGATCTGCTGGGCGAGTTCGACGTCGAGCTGCTCCAGTTCGCCGCGATAGGCCTCGGCGTTGCGGGTGTAGTCCTGGGCGTGCTGCGGGTCGGCGGCGGCGAAGGCCTCCTCGATCGCGGTGACGTAACCCTCGGCGACCAGCGGCGGCACCATCCACAGATGCGGATCGAGTACCCCGCCGCGCTGTGTCGACGCGCGCTCGGCGATGCCGTCGGTGAGGATGACCAGCTGGCCCTCGACGTTCTCAGCCAGCGGCCCGAACCACGGCGACAGCCCAAGTCCGTTGTCGAGCACGACATCGGCGTCGGTGATGCGGGCGGCGTCCGAAGGTGCCGGTTGGAAAGTGTGGGGGTCGCCGCCGACGTCGACAAGCGTGTCGACCGTCACGTGCTCTCCGCCGACCGCCTCCGCGAAGTCGCTGAACACGCTCATGGTCGAGACCACCGCCAGACCGCTCTCCCGCGCGTCCGACACCGTCGGCGCGCAGCCGCCGGCCAGCAGCGCCAGCAGCGTGATTACGGTCACGGCCATGTGCCCCGTCACGGCTCCTGCCTCAGCACGGTGCCGTGGACCAGGTGGCTCAGCGCCGTGCCCAGCGCGTGGCGCTGCCCGTCGAGGCGCACCCACAAGGGGCCGCCGAACGGTGCCCAGTCGGTGACCTCCAGGACCACGCCCGGCTTGATGCCGAGCTCGGCGAGGTAGCGCAGTGCGGCGCTGTCGCGATCGGAAACCCGCTCCACCCGGAAGTGGTCGCCGGCGTGGGCGGTGGCCAGCGGGTCTGACCACGACTCGTGGTGGGCGCCGGAGCGCGGGGGGATCGGGTCGCCGTGAGGGTCATGGGTCGGGTGGCCCAGCACGGCGTCGATGCGCTCCTCAAGGCGGTCGCTGACGGCGTGCTCGAGCACCTCCGCCTCGGCGTGGACCTCGTCCCACGGCACTCCGACGACGTCGGCCAGGAAGGTCTCGATCAACCGGTGACGGCGCACCACGCGCAGAGCTTGTTGACGCCCGCGTGGCGTCAGCGTCACCCGCCGGCCGGCGGGGCGTTCCACCAGCTGCTCGGCGGTCAGGCGCTTGAGCATGGCCGAGACCGAGGGCGGCGACAGGCCCAGGCGCCGGGCCAGCGCCGTCGTGGTCACCGCCTCACCATGGGTGTGCATGGCGAACACTGTCTTGAGGTAGTCCTCCGTGGCGATCGTCGGTGCCACACCGCATCCTTCGGTAGCTCTCCGCCCTATAGTATGGCTATACGAACGTTCTGTATTAGTCACAGCTAATGTTCGGAGGGCAGCGCCCGATGGCTTGGTACCGCAGCGGCCCCGCGTCACGACCAACTCGGTCG
>JACCVM010000258.1 GCA_013698135.1 Euzebyaceae bacterium
CCACACCCTCACCCTCGTGGATGAGGCCGAGCAGGATGTGCTCAGTCCCGATGTAGTTGTGGTTGAGCATCCGGGCCTCTTCTTGCGCGAGCACGACCACTCGCCTGGCCCGGTCGGTGAACCGTTCAAACATCCATTGCCCCCTGCTCGGGTGCTAGTCAGTGACTGTAGCACCGGCCAACCCTGTTCTAGGGCGGCCGGACCACCACTGGTAATGAGTCCACTGACCCGTTGACCAGCGGTGTGGTGCAATCTGCGACGCTTTGGACGGGGCCGCACCGGCGACGCTACCGCTCGCCTTCTCATTCGACCTGGCGGGGTGGCGCTTGAGCGATTGCCGCTCCGCCGGGCTGGCCAGGGTAGCGGTGGCTGGAGTGCGGCGCAGTTTGCCGCCGCCATGTCTACAACGCGATCCCGGCGCTGTTATTCCGCTTCCGGCCGCAGGGTGGGAAACAGGATCACGTCGCGGATCGTCTGCACGTCGGCTAGCAGCATGACCAGGCGGTCGACACCGATCCCGAGTCCACCCAACGGCGGCAGTCCCAGCTCCATGGCTCGCAGATAGTCCTCGTCGACGGGCATGGCCTCGAGGTCGCCGGCGGCCCCTGCCCGCGCCTGGGCCTCGAACCGTGCGCGCTGATCGATCGGATCGGTGAGCTCGGAGAAGGCGTTGCCCAACTCCCGCCCGGCCAGAATCGGCTCGAAGCGCTCGGTCACCCGAGGGTCGTCGCGGTGGCGACGAGCCAGCGGGCTGACCTCCACCGGGTAGTCCACCACGAAGGTCGGGTCCCAAAGGGTGTGCTCGACGAGCTTTTCGTACAACTCCAGCATGAGCTTGCCGGTGCCCCACGAGCCCTCGGCGTGCACGTCGTGCTCGACGCAGATCTCGCGCAGCCGCGCCGGCGGCAGATCGTAGTCCAGGTCCACGCGCCCCGTCGCCTCGCCGACCAGTTCCAGCAGCGTGCGTTGCGGCCAGTCGCCCCCAAGCTCCAAGCAACGGCCCGCGTAGGTGAGCGTTGTGGTGCCCACGGCCTCCAAGGCGGCGCATTGCACCAGCGCTTGGGTGAGCGCCATGATGTCGCGGTAGTCGGCGTAGGCCTGATAGCACTCCAGCATCGTGAACTCGGGGTTGTGCCGAGGGCTGAGCCCCTCGTTGCGGAAGACCCGGCCGATCTCGTACACGCGCGGCATGCCGCCCGCGACCAGCCGCTTGAGGTGCAGCTCCTCGGCGATGCGCAGGTACAGCGGCATGTCGAGCGCGTTGTGGTGGGTGGCGAAGGGCCGGGCCAACGCCCCGCCGGCCATCGTGTGGAGCACCGGCGTCTCGACCTCGACGTAGCCGCGGTCGTCCAGCTCGGCGCGCAGCGCGCGGATGACCTTGGCGCGGATCGCGAAGACGCGCCGAGCGTCGGCGTTGACGGTCAGGTCGATCTCGCGCCGGCGGAAGCGCGTCTCGGTGTCGCGCAGCCCGTGCCACTTGTCCGGCAGCGGTCGCAACGACTTGCCGATGAGCGTGACCTCGTCAGCCTTGACCGACAACTCACCGCGCCGGGTACGGACCACCCGTCCGGTCACCGCCACCCAGTCGCCAACGTCGAGGTCGGCCACACGAGCCATCGCCTGCTCGCCGAGGACGTCCAGTTGCGTCATCGCCTGCAGCTCGTCGTCGGCCTCACGCAGGACCAGGAAGGTCAGCTTGCCGTGGCCACGTCGTGCGACGAGGCGGCCGCCGACGGCCACCCGGTGCTCGCTCTCCTCGCCTGCCTCCAGCCGCCGGTCCCAGGCGGCGTTGACGTCGGCCAGGGCGTCGGTAACCCGTACGCCGACCGGATAGGGGTCGATGCCGGCGTCGCGCAGCCGCTGCAGCTTGGCACGGCGCTCAGCGAGCGCGTCCTCGCGGGGACCGCCGCCACCGTCGTCGCTGCCTTCATTGGTTGCTGATGTCATGGGCTGCGCAGGCTATCGGCTCGCTTCTCCGCTCTTGCCGCTGGAGCCTTGGGCGTAGCGCTCACGCGGCCGGCGTACCGTCTACCCCGACACCTCGTTGACCGACTGTCACCGTGCGGCACGCGCCGGTTGACGCGATGCCGCATCAGCGGCGCAGCACCAACAGCAGGTCGCCGGGCTCCACCGACGTACCGGACTCCACCACGACGCGGGCGACCCGCCCGTCCACCGGCGCGCTGATGGCTGACTCCATCTTCATGGCCTCGATGGAGCCGACCGCCTGCCCCCGCTGCACGGCGTCGCCCTCACCGACCCGCAGCGTCACGACGCCCGACAGCGAGGCGGCGACGTGCAACGGGTCGGACAGGTTGGCCTTCTCCGCGCGCGAGTGCTCGACGTTGATGGAGCGGTCGCGCACATCGACGGGCCGGGTCTGACCGTTGAGCTTGATCAGCACCGTGCGCGTTCCGCTCTCGTCGGGCTCACCGATGGCCTCCAGCTCCACGAACAGGCGCACGCCGAGCTCCAGCTCGATGACGATCTCCTCGGCTGGCTCCAGGCCGTAGAAGAACGCCCTGGTCGGCACCACCGCCACGTCACCCCAGCGGTCGGCGGCTTCGATCTGCTCGCGCGCCGGCTCCGGAAACATCAAGCGGTTCAGGGTGGCCCGCCGGTCTGGGCCGGTCAGCTGCGCCACGTCATCGCCGACCTCCTCGGTGTCCGCGGCGGCGTCCCGCCCGGCCAGTGCTTTGCTGCGGAACGGCTCGGGCCAGCCTCCCGGCGGGGTGCCCAGCTCGCCCTGCAGAAACCCGAGTACCGATTCCGGCAGGTCGAAATCGCCGGGATCGTCCTCCAGCGCATCGGGATCGATGCCGGCCGATGCCAGATACAGCGCCAGGTCACCTACCACCTTGGACGTTGGCGTGACCTTGATGAGGTCACCCAGCAGCCGGTTGCAGCGTTCGTACAGCGCCTCGACCTCTTCGAAGCGGTCGCCGAGGCCGAGCGCCACGGCCTGCTGGCGCAGGTTGGAAAGCTGGCCGCCGGGAATCTCGTGGCGGTACACCGTGCCCGTCGGGGAGCGCAGTCCCGCCTCGAACGGCGCGTACAGATCGCGCACCGCCTCCCAGTACGGCTCCAGGTCGCCGAGCACGTCCAGCGACAGGCCGGTGACCCGCTCGGTGTGGTCCGTGGCTGCCACGATTGCGGCCAGCGACGGCTGGCTGGTCATCCCCGACAGCGGCGGCGCCGCACCGTCGATGGCGTCCACGCCCGCCTGGACCGCCGCCAGGTAGGTCGCCAGCTGACCGCCGGCGGTGTCGTGGGTGTGCAAGTGCACGGGCGCGTCGAAGCGTTCGCGCAGGGCGGTGACCAGCGTGCGGGCGGCCGGCGCCCGCAGCAGGCCGGCCATGTCCTTGATGCACAGCACGTGCGCCCCCGCCGCGATGACCCCCTCGGCGACGCCGAGATAGTGGTCGAGGGTGTAAGACCGCTGACCGGGGTCCGACAGGTCGCCGGTGTAGCACAGCGTCCCCTCGGCGACGCCGCCGCCCTCAGCGACCGCCTCGATGCCGGGGCGCATCCGTTCCACGTCGTTGTTGGCGTCGAAGACCCGGAAGATGTCGATGCCGGTGGCGCGAGCCTCGTCGACGAACGCCCGCACGACCGCGTCGGGATAGCTGGAGTAGCCGACGGCGTTGCGGCCGCGCAACAGCATCTGCAGGCAGACGTTGGGAAGCGCCTTGCGCAGCCGCGCCAGCCGCTCCCAGGGGTCCTCGGACAGGAATCGCAGGGCGACGTCGTAGGTCGCGCCACCCCACACCTCCGCCGACAGCAGCTGCGGCATGCGCCGCGCCATGTGCCCGGCAACGGCGACCATGTCGTAAGTCCGCATGCGCGTGGCCAGCAGCGACTGGTGGGCATCGCGCAAGGTCGTGTCGGTGACGCCGATCGCCGAGCTGTCGCGCAGCCAACGTGCGAAGCCCGCCGGACCCAGCTGGTCCAGGCGCTCCCGCGAGCCCGGCGGTGGCGGCGCGTGCCGCTCGTCGTCGCTCAGCGCGGGGAGCTTGGCGGCCGGCTCGACCAGCGTCGGCGGCTGGCCGTTCGGGCGGTTGACCGTCACGTCGGCGACCAGCTCCAGCAACCTGGTGGCACGATCGGCCCCGGCTTTGGCCGACGTCAGCTGGGGCCGCTCGTCGATGAAGGCGGTGGTGACCTCGCCGGCCAGAAAGTCGGGGTCCGACAGCACCGCCCCCAGGAAGGCCACGTTGGTCAGCACACCCCGCACCCGGAACTCCGCGATCGCCCGTCGGGCGCGGGAGGCGGCGGTGGCGAGGTCCGGTCCGCGAGCGGTGAGCTTGACCAGCAGAGAGTCGAAGTAGGGCGACACCTCGCCGCCGGTGTAGCCGGCACCGCCGTCGAGGCGGATCCCGGCGCCGCCCGGTGAGCGGTAGGCGGTGATGCGGCCGAGGTCGGGGCGGAAGCCGTTGGTCGGGTCCTCGGTCGTGATGCGGCACTGCAGTGCCTGACCCCGGACGGTGATGCGGTCCTGGGCCAGCCCGAGGTCGGCCAGCGTCGCGCCGGCCGCGATGCGCAGCTGCGACTTGACGATGTCGACGTCGGTGACCTCTTCGGTCACCGTGTGCTCGACCTGCACCCGCGGGTTCATCTCGATGAACACGGCCGCAGGTCCGCCCGAGCCATCATCTACAGCGACCAGGAACTCCACCGTGCCGGCGTTGCGGTAGCCCACGGCGCGCCCGAAGCGCACCGCGTCCGCGCAGATGGCATCACGCAGGGCGGGGTCGAGGTTAGGGGCCGGCGCCAGCTCCAGGACCTTCTGGTGACGGCGCTGCACCGAGCAGTCGCGCTCGTACAGGTGGATGACCTCGCCGTCCGCGCCGGCCAGCAGCTGCACCTCGATGTGGCGAGGGCGGACCATCGCCTGCTCCAAAAACACCGTCTCGTCGCCGAAGGCCCCCTTGGCTTCGCGCATGGCCGTCTCCACGGCGGCGGACAGCTCACCGGGCTCGCGCACGAGCCGTAGCCCACGCCCGCCACCGCCGGACGCGGCCTTGACGAAGACGGGGAAGCCGATCGCTTCGGCGGCCTCGGCGGCGGCCTCGGGCCCAGCCAGCGAGCCCGAGGCGGCGAGGACCGCGAGACCGGCTTGGTCCGCCGCCACGCGGGCGCGGATCTTGTCGCCGGTCAGCTCCAGCACCTCGGCGGGAGGGCCGACGAAGGTGACGCCAGCTTCCGTGCAGGCGGCGGCCAGCAACGGGCTCTCGGACAGGAAGCCGTAGCCGGGATAGACCGCGTCAGCTCCGACTCGGACTGCCGCCTCGACGATGACCTGCGGGTCGAGATAGGCCCGCACCGGGTGGTCGGGGTCGCCGATCTCGTAGGCCTCGTCGGCCTTCTGGCGGTGCAGGGACCCCCGGTCGGCGTGGGTGTAGACCGCGACCGTGCGGATGCCGAGCTCGTAGGCGGCGCGAAACGCCCGCACCGCGATCTCGCCGCGGTTGGCTACCAGCACCTTGTCCATGCCCGCCTTTCGGTCGGTTCCCGCGATCTCGCCGAAGGCCGCCGCGGTGGACCGTCTAAGAACGACAGACGCTAGCGGTCGAGCAGACCCTCAAGGACGTCGCGGTCGAGCAGGCCGTCCAGGCCTTCGCCGTCGAGCAGACCGCGCTCCTCCAGCAGACCCTCCAGTGCGTCGCGGTTCTCCGCGCTACCCAGCTCCCGCAACAGCTCCTCGGCGCTGATATCGCCTTCCAGCAGCTGCTCCAGCGGGTTGGACTCGGGGTCGTCCTCGGACTCGGTACCGGTACCGGTGTCCACCGAGGCCGCCGCCGCAAGCTCGGCCTCGAGGCGTTCCACGTCGGCGCGCAGCCGCTGTGTCGTCTGGTTCGTCCGTACGACCATGGTGGCAAGGATCAGCACGACCACACCGATCACCGCGAACCCTGCCTTGACCGCCTGCTCCGACACGTCCATCCCTTCGCCGAGGTCCAACCCTATCGAGAACCGTTCAGGTGTTGCGCTCCCAGACGATGCGCAGGCCCTTGAGCGTGAGCCAGGGATCATGGTGGTCGATGCGGCGGCAGGCGTCGACCACGGCGGGCGCCAGCCCCCCGGTGGCGACGACGACCGGCGGTGCGTCCAACTCGGCGGCGAGCTGCTCGACCACCCGGTCGACGCCGCCGGCAAAGCCGTACACCGCTCCTGACTGCAGCGCCTCGACGGTGCTGCGCCCGATCGCGTGGCGAGGCGCCGTGAGCTCGACCGTGCGCAGCTGCGCCCCCTTGGCGGTGAGCGCATCGATCGAGATCTGCACGCCCGGAGCGATTGCCCCACCGATGAAGGCCCCGCCGGCGTCGTAGACGTCGAAGTTCGTGCCGGTGCCGAAGTCCACGACGATCCCCGGCCCGCCGTACTGATCGTGCGCCGCGATGGCGTTGACGAGCCGATCGGCACCCACCTCGCGCGGGTCCTCCATCCTGATGGAGATGCCGGTGCGAGTGCCCGGCGCCACGATCACCGGCGGGAAGTGGAAGTACCGCTGGGTCATCTCCCGCAGCCGCGCGGTGACCACTGGCACCACCGACGAGATCACGACCCCGTGGACGTTCCGGCTGAACGACAGGTTCTCGAAGCTCATCAGACCCTGGAACAGCAGCGCCAGCTCGTCGGCGGTGCGCCTGGCATCGCTGGAGATGCGCCACTGCTGCGCGAGCTCGTCACCGTTGAAGACCCCGATGACCGTCAGCGAGTTGCCGACGTCCACGGCCAGCAGCATCAGGCCACCTCCTCAAAGTCCAGCCCGATGTCCAGCGCCTGCACCGAGTGGGTCAGCGCCCCGACGGCGACCGCCTCCACCCCGGTCTCGGCGATGGCTCGCACGGTCTGCAGGGTCACGCCGCCGGACGCCTCGGTGAACACGCCTCGCGGGCGGCAGCGGTCGACGGCGGCGCGCAGATCTTCCAGGCCGAAGTTGTCCAGCAGCACGCACGTCGCGCCGGCTTGCAGGGCGGCGTCGAGCTCGCCGAGGTCGTCGACCTCGACCTGGACCTCGAGGTCGCCGGCGCCGGACAGCGCCGCCGCGGTGGCGCGCGCGACGCCGCCAGCGGCCACGGCATGGTTGTCTTTGACCAGCAGCCCGTCGTACAGGCCCATTCGGTGGTTGGCGGCACCGCCGGCCGCCACGGCTGCCTTCTGCAGGGCCCGCAGGCCCGGCAGCGTCTTGCGCGTGTCGCGAACGGTGCACCAAGTGCCGGCCACCACCTCGCAGTAGCGGGCGGCAGCGGTGGCCACGCCGGACAGGTGGGTCAGAAAGTTCAGCGCGGTGCGCTCGGCGACGAGCAGCGCGCGTGTCGGTCCGGCCACGCTGGCCAGGCACTCACCCGCGCGCACTCGTGCTCCGTCGCCCACCGAGGCGGTGCAGAGCAGCGACGGGTCGACCTCGGCGCACACGGCCGCCAGCACCCCGAGGCCGGCGACGACGCCCGCCTCCCGAGCGACGAAGCTGGCGGTGGTGGTGGCGCCGGCGGGCACGGTCGCGGTCGCGGTGACGTCGCCGCGCTCGCCGAGGTCCTCGGCCAGCGCCAGGCGGATGAGCTCGATCACGAGGACATGTTGTCAGGTCACCGTAGCGGAGGCGACCGCGGGCAGGCGGGCATTGTCGATGAGTCGGGTCGACCCGACCCAGGCGGCGATCAACGCCTGTGCCGGACCGCGGTGAATGCCGTGGAGCGGCTCCAGGGTGTCGGGATCGGCGATCTCGGCGTAGTCCAACTCGACGCCGGGGCCCGCGGCGAGGGCCTCGACGAGTCGCGCGCGGGCGACATCGGCGTCGCCGTCCCACGACGTGACGGCGGCCGACAACGCCGCCGACAGCGCCAATGCCCGCCGGCGTTCCTGCGTCGACAGGTTGGCGTTCCGCGAGGACAGGGCCAGCCCGTCATGGTCCCGAACGAAGTCGCACTCGACGATGCGAACAGGCAGGTCGAGGTCGCGCACCATCGCCTGCACCACCACCAGCTGCTGGAAGTCCTTGCGGCTGAAATAGGCGGTGTCGGGCTGGACGATGCTGAACAGCTTGGTCACGATGGTGGTCACCCCGTCGAAATGGCCCGGTCGGCTGGCCCCCTCCAACCGGTCGGTGAGGCCAGCGACGTGGACCGTCGTGCGCCGCTGCGGTGGCGTGAAGTCGGCAGGTTGGGGGGCGAACACCACGTCGACCCCCAACGGCTCCAGCAGCTCCAGGTCGCGGTCGAGATCCCGTGGATAGCTGGCGAGGTCCTCGGCCGGCCCGAACTGCAGCGGGTTGACGAAGATGCTGACGGCCACCAACTCGCTGTCCTCGCGGGCCTGGCGGGCCAACGAGAAATGGCCTTCGTGCAGGGCACCCATAGTCGGAAACAACGCCAAGGGTGACCGGCGGGCGACGCGCCGCCACTGGCGCATCTCGTTGACGGAGCGCGCCAGGTCCACGGTCAATTGTCCAGGACCGCCGCGACGGCGGCCGCCGCCTCGTCGCCCAGACCGGCCCGGCGGGCGTGACGCAACGCCAGTCGTGACAGGGCCAGGTAGGCCTCGACGGCCTCGGGCAGGACGGTCCGTAGCTCGTCGAGCTGGCGGGCGACGGTGCCGGCGTCGCCACGCCGGACCGGGCCGGTCAGCGCAGCCGCACCCCTGCTGGCGGCGTTGGACGCGGAGGTGGTGACCAGGGGTCCCAGGAACTGACTGGGGTCGGTCACCCCCGCGCCCAGCAACAGGTCGCGCGCGAGCGTCACGACCGTGGCCGTGGCATTGCTGCCAACGGTCAAGCCGGCGTGGTACAGGGTCCGCGAGCCCGCGTCCACGGTGACCGGACTCCCGCGAAGGTCAGTGACGAGCACCCGCGCCCAGCCAAGGTCGCCCTCGTCGGCGGTCACCGCCCAGGACGTTCCCGGCAGCGCGGCAAGCCCGGTGTCGGGGTCGGGGAAGGTCTGGGCGGGATGGCAGGCAGCGACCGCGGCACCGGCCAGGCGTACCGGCTCCAGCACGTCCGTGCCGTAGCCACCCGAGGTGTGCATCCAGCGGCTGCCCTCGGCGACCGCATCGGCTGCCGCCACCCGGCGGACGACCTCGACCAGCGCGTCGTCGCCGACGCAGACCAGCACCAGCTCGGCGCCCCGCGCGGCGTCGGCCGCAGCCATGGAGCGCGCGGACGGCAAGCGGCGAACGAAGTCGTCGCTGCCCTGCCGCGAGCGTCCTGCCACCGCCACGATGCGGTAGCCGGCCCGGTCCAGCGCCATCCCCAGAGCCGTACCGACGCGGCCCGGACCGATGACCGCGACGCGCCTCATGAGGGCGCCTGCGAGGGCATATGCACCTGCGTGCCCACCATCGTCACGCCCTCGATGGGTGCGATCTTGGCCAGGGCAGCCGGCAGGGAGCGGCCGTCGGGCAGGATCTGACCCGGTGCGACCTCGATCAGCGGGATCAGGGCGAACGCACGCTCAGTCAGCCGGGGATGGGGGATCTGCAGGCGACGACGCCGCACCGTGCGATCGTCGTACAGCAGGATGTCGACGTCGATGGTGCGCGGACCCCAGCGGACGGTCCGCACGCGCCCCAGCTTCGCTTCGACGGCCTGACACGCCCGCAGCAGCTGGCGCGGCGCATGGCGGGTGGCCACGCGCACCGCGAGGTTGAGGAACGGGCCTTGCTGCGGCCCACCCACCGGCTCGGTCTCGTAGACGCTGGATACCGCGTCGACGCGGATGCGCCGGTCGGCGTTCAACGCGTCCACGGCGTCCTGCAGGTGGTCGAGGCGATCCTCGACGTTGCTGCCCAACCCAAGGAAGGCGAAGCGCTCACGCCACATCGCCAGCAGGTTAGACGCCGCCGCGCGCCTGGCCTGCGGGAAGGCGGATGGGCCGTCTTCGCGGACCGCGTCAGGGCTGCGCGCGCCGGGTGACCACAACGGCGACCTCATCAAGATCGGCCGCGATCGCGGCCTGCGGCTTGGCCACGCGCACCTCGGCCGCCTGCACTCCGGGTGCCGCCAGGGCGAGATCGGCCAGATGGCCGGCCAGCGCCTCGATCAGATCGAAGCGTGTCTCGGTTGCCGCCGTTACCAGCCGCTGGGCCAGCGCGCCGTAGTCGACGGTGTCGATCAGGGCGTCGGTGCGAGAGGGCAGCATCAGGTCGCGATGCAGCGTCACGTCGATGACGAAGGTTTGGCCGTCGCGCCGCTCGGCCTCGTAGACACCGTGACGGGCGTGCACGCGCAGCCCGCGAATCTCGATGCGGTCCATGGCCGCCGCAGCATAGGGCCGCCCGTCGCGACCCCCGACCCTGGCCAGGTGCGGCACCAGCCCCCACCCGAGCGGGTGCGCGATCGGACACCAGCGTCTGCTTCGGCACCCACATGCCGTCCCGGTCGGGCGCCGCACCCACTTTGGCCCGAGCGGGTGCGGCAGCGGACAATAGCGTCCGCTTCGGCACCCAGACGTCGCCTCCGCGCGGACCGCCGATCGGACGGACGTGAAGCTGTTGGTGTAGTCGGGTTAGGCGATCGGGGCTCCCGGTCCTACGCCCTCGGGCAGCTCCAACAACCGCACCGTGCCATCTGGGTCCAAGGCGCCGAGGATCAGGAACTCGCTGGTGAACCCCGCGATGCGCTTGCGTCCGAGATTGATTGCCCCGACGACCGTGCGACTCAGCAGCTGCTCGCGGGAGTAGTTGGTGACCTGCGCGCTGGTGCGCAGCGTGCCGATGATGGGTCCGAAGTCCACCGCCAGCTTCCAAGCCGGCTTGCGCGCCTGGGGGAAATCCTCAACCTCGGTCACGACGCCAGTGCGCAGGTCCACCGCGAAGAAGCCCTCGGCGCCGATGTCGTCCTTGCGCGGCAGGTTCTCCGGCGCGTACGGACGTGCCTCCCCATCGATCCAGTGACGTGCCACAGCTGCCTCCGATGGCGATTGCGCTATCATTGTGCCATGACTCCCGCAACAGCGCTGCGGCAGGCCAGACGTCGTGCGGGGATGTCTCAGCGGCAGCTGGGGCAGCAGGCTGGCGTGCCTCAGTCAACCATCGGCCGTATCGAGGCGGGCCTGGCGGATCCGCGAATCAGCACCCTGGACCGCCTGCTGCGTATATGTGGCGAAGAGCTTGAGTCTGTGCCGAGTCGCGGCACCGGGGTCGATCGCACAGTTATCCGTCGTCGTCTTGCCCAAACGCCGCGGCAGCGTCTGGAGCAGGCCGCCACCGATGCCGATGCGATTGCTCGGGTCCGCAACGCACGCCCGGTCAGACGATGAGGACGGATTTTCTCGACGCCCTCCATGTGCTGGTAAGTCATGGGGTTGAGTTTGTGCTCATCGGCGGGGTCGCAGCCAACGCCCTCGGCTCCCCATCGGTAACCACTGATCTGGACATCTGCTACGAGCGTTCCGATGACAATCTGGAACGGCTTGTAACGGCACTCATCGCCTTGGGGGCCAGACTCCGTGGGCCAGGCGTTCCTGACTCTGCGCCCTTCCAGCTTCATCCCGACACACTTCGCGCGGGCGATAGCTTCACGTTCGCTACCCGCGCCGCTGATCTGGATGTGCTGGGGACGCCGTCGGGCACTCGTGGCTTCGCCGAACTTCGGGCCAACGCCACGCTCATGGATTTCGGCGAAGGCCTCGAGGTATGGGTCTGCTCCTTGGAAGATCTGATGAGAATGAAGACGGCAGCCGGCCGGCCGAAGGATCGCATTGAGCTAGAGGTGCTCGGGGCGCTGCGCGACGAACTGGAACGACGTGACTGAGGGTCACAGCGACACGGCCGACCTTCCCGATTGGAAGCGCGCCGAGTGGGCCGGTGGCCCGGGTTCCTGCGTCGGACCGTTGTAGCAACACTGCTACAGTACGGCGATGCGCGATGTCCCGGCTAGAGAACTTCGCAACCAGATCAGCGCCGTGCTGCGCAGGGTTGAGGCGGGAGAGCGGTTGCGGGTGACGGTCAGCGGCCGGCCGGTCGCCGAGCTGATTCCTCTGCAAACTAAGCCCTCCTCTCTGCCTTGGGAGGAGTTTCAGCGCAGACTCGAGGGGGCGCGCGCCGACGCCGGACTCAACGACGAGTTAGCTGCGCTCGTGCCCGATACGACAGATGATGCCGAGTTGCCGTGAGCGCGGGCTCGTCAGGCGAACCGGCGCAGCTGGGCCTGGCGGACACGTCGTTGTTCATTGCTCAGGAGCAGCACCGCCCCCTGGCCGGTAGACCGCCCGAGCGCATCGCCGTGTCCGTGATAACCGTCGGCGAGCTTCGGCTCGGGGTGCTCGCGGCGGAGGACGGCTCCGTTCGTGCGCAACGCCTCAGGACCCTGTCCCGGGCGGAGGCGCTTGATCCCCTGCCTGTCGACGGTGAGGTCGCGCACGCCTGGGCGAGGCTGCGGCTGTCGTTGCGAGCCGCCGGCCGCCGCATGCCGCTGAACGACTCATGGATTGCTGCCACCGCCATGGCATTGGACATTCCTGTTGTCTCCCAGGACAACGACTACGACGACGTCCCGGGCGTCATGGTCCTGCGCGTGTGACGGCGGGCAGCTACCGGCCGTAGGTGGGAACAGCTGCTCATCCAAGGCGTCGCCCCATCTCAGACTGAGTGTCGGCCCACAACTGTGGCAGCGCGAAGCGCGGCGTCTTGGAACTCTGTGGCGGCGGCGGACACTACACATGGGGTGGACACGCCAACTGATGTACAGCTATGGCAGAAGGCCGTTGACGGAGAGACGGCGGCCTTCGGCGTGCTGTTCGAACGCCATGTGCGGGCCGTCTACAACGCGTGCTTCCGGCGGACCGGCGACTGGTCAGTAGCCGAGGACGTCACTGCGGTGGTGTTCCTCGAGGCATGGCGGCGACGGGCCGACGTGCGCTTCGTCGGCGAATCGGTCCTGCCCTGGTTGTACGGCGTCGCGGCGAACGTGCTGCGCAACCGCTGGCGGTCGACCCGGCGCCACCGCGCCGCGCTCCTACGCCTGCCACCACCCGAGGCCGAGGGGCCGATTGACGATGACGTAGCCGGTCGCCTCGACGACGAGCGGCGCATGCGCGACGTCCTGGCCCTGGTGGCGCTTCTTTCGCGCCGCGACCGGGAGGTGCTGGAGGCATGCGCGTGGTCGGGGCTGTCTTACGAGGAGGCGGCGGTCGCGCTGTGCGTGCCGGTCGGCACGGTGCGTTCCCGCCTGGCACGCGCCCGCAAGCGGTTGCGTGAGGCGGAACAGCACGCAGCCAGCGGACACCCGGTGCCGGAGCGCACGACAGTCGAGGAGACGAAGCCATGACTTCCCATGCCACGCCCCCTGGCGAGCGGGACCTGCCCGCCGGCCGGTTCGCGCACATCAAGGGGATCGTCATGGACGAAGTCGCCCGCACCCACGCCCCGCGCCGTGCGCAGCGCCGCCGGACGGTGTCCATCCTGGCTGCGGGCCTGCTGTTGGCGATGGCGGTTGGCGCCGGCGCCTACGTGCTGCGCCCGGCCGATCAGTTCGCCAGCCTCGGCTGCTACTCGACGGCTGCGCGCGACGCCGACGTGGCGGTGGTGTCAACCGACGGGCGGGACCCGGAGGACGTCTGCGCCGAGCTGTGGGCCTCCGGTGAGGTGGGTCCAACGACGCAGGTGCCGCCGCTGACCTCCTGTGTCGGTGAGGGCGCCGGCGCGATCTGGGTGCTCCCTGGTGGCAGGGGCGTCTGCGAGCGACTCGGCCTGCAGCGCCTTTCCAGCGTGGCAGTGGACCCCGATGCGCCCAGCGTGCCGGAACTTCGCGATGCGCTCATCGCCCACTTCGGCGGTAGGGAGTGCATCGACATCGAGCGGGCGCGCGACATTGCGCAAGCCGAGCTGGGCGGGCGGGGCTTCGACGGCTGGACCGTCGAGGCGCGCGAGTTCGCCGATACCGACTGCGCGAGCTTTGGTCTCGACGTGGCCGAGCAGTTGGTGTTCATCATCGGGATGCCCGGGCCGGACAGCCTCCAAGCGGCGCTTGGCCAGGCCACCGAGGCGGACTGTCTCGACGCCGAACAGGCCAGCGCCGCCGCGCGTCAGGTGCTGTCGGAGCGTGGCCTTGACGACTGGACGGTGCAGGTCGAGCAGGAAACCTTCGACGGCAACCAGGCGGCCGTCGATGGCGGCATCGAGGGGGAGGTGTGCGCGCAGTTCAGCGCCGCCGACGGCGTCGTCTACGTCGTCGGCGTCATCTTCGAACGACACTGACCTGCCGCCTCAAACACCCGGTGGGCTGCCGCCCACCGCGCAGCAACACCATCCGGTCAGGGCAGGGCGCGCAGGACCGGCGAGGCGTGGTGGGCGGTCATGTACCAGGCG
>JACCVM010000269.1 GCA_013698135.1 Euzebyaceae bacterium
AGCTGGCAGGACTTCGACCTCGTGCAGATGGTGATCCTGCCGCTGTTCTTGTTCTCCACGACGTTCTTCCCGCTGGACGTCTACCCGCCAGCGATCCAACCGCTGCTGCAGCTGTCGCCGCTGTACCACGGTGTGGCGCTGCTGCGTTCCTTGACGCTCGGGTCATTCGGCGTCGCGATGCTCGGTCACATCGCCTTCCTGCTGGCCATGGCCGCGGTCGGCGTCGCCATCGCCGGCCGCCGCATCGAACGCCTCCTGCTCACCTGATACCGAGATAGGTGGCCGGATGACGCCGCCTCCGCAGACGGCCCGGCTGGCGCTGCGCCAGATGGACCTGCGCGATCTGGACGACATGGCCGAGCTGCTGGGCGATCCGCGCGTCATGCGCCACTACCCTCGGCCAAAGGACCGTGCGGAGGCTCGCGGCTGGATCGAGTGGAACCAGCGCCTGTACCACGAGCACGGCCATGGCCTCTGGCTGCTCACCCTGCGCGCCGACGGCGCGTTTGTCGGTGACTGCGGGCTCACACCGCAGACGGTCGAAGGCCAGGTCGACGTCGAGCTCGGCTACCACGTGCGTGCGGAGCTGTGGGGCAACGGTTACGCCACCGAGGCGGCGGCAGCCTGCCGGGACTGGGCCCGCGACGTGTTGGGGTTGGCTCGCTTGATCGCCATCATCGACCCGCACAACCATGCCTCCCAACGGGTGGCGCGCAAGGTCGGGCTGGTCGAACAGCGACGGGTCATTCGGGAAGGGACCCAGCAGCTGATCTATGCCATGAACCCCCATGACGCAGCCCCCTAGCCGGCTCGCCGGGGATTTTCGGGCGGCTCGGCCGGTCGGCAGGCATGCCGAACCTCAGCCTGCCGCCGGCTCCGTGCGGTCCTCGATCTCCCAGGCGTGGTCGAGGACGTGCCACGCCAAGCGGCGGGTGGCGTACCGCACCGGCCAGCCTTTTTCGGCCAGCGGCTCGGTGTTCTTGGCGTCGGCCCGCGTTTCGCTGATGACGTCGCGGAACTCGGCGGGCGCCGAGGTGGCGACCTGGTCAAAGATCTGCCATGCGGCGACCACGAGCTGCGTCAGGCGCTTCGCCTCGCCACGCCTCGCGGGTCCACGTCGGCGCTGGCGGCCTCGCCTGGGACACCGAAGTCGGTCGACGCCGTGCCCGCCAGTCGTTCCACGACCTGGAAGTTCCCCCCTGCCTTTGCGGGGAAGGACCTGCCCGCCGCAGCGGCCACGATGGCGTAGCGCGGTGCCGCCGCAGCCAGGGCCTCCATCGCACGCTGCTCGTCCTTGCCTGCACGACACCATCCCGGCCAATCCATGGAGCAGGCGAAGACCCGCCGTTTCCCGGTCTCCAGGTAGATCGGGATGGCGCCTGGCCGCGTCGTCGACTTCGGCATGACCTCAAGTATCGCCGCTGTCCGGTGACGTAAGCGACCTCGTTGCGCAGATGATCCCGCCTTCGGCAACTCTTGATCAGGTCGCCGGCAGCCGCCCCCACGAGTCATGGCGGGCCCCAGGAATCCGGGTCAGTCCGCTGCGATCACCGATACG
The DNA here is from genome assembly GCA_013698135.1 of Euzebyaceae bacterium. Taxonomy (GTDB): domain Bacteria; phylum Actinomycetota; class Nitriliruptoria; order Euzebyales; family Egibacteraceae; genus JACCTL01. The sequence continues at coordinate 1,559 of JACCVM010000269.1, forward strand.
TCATACTGCTGGACGCCTCTATCGGCCGTCATGATCACGAGCGACTCGACCTGCGCCTGAGCGACGAGGAGGCGGTCGAAGGGGTCGTTGTGGAGCGCCGGCAGCGTCGCCACGCGCAACGCGTGCCGGTGATCGACGGCTAAACCGACCACGCCGCTGGAAGCCATGCGATCGGGCACGTAGTCCTCCGGCTGGTCCGGCAACGCGAGCCTGCCCAACGCATGCTTGATCGCGATTTCCCAGGCGCTCGCGGCTGACAACAGCAACTCGTTGGCGGGATTCTGGGCGACATCGAGCGCCTCGGGCATCAGACGCTGCGGCGACGCTTGCAACCACAGCCAGACGTGGGTGTCCAGCAGGACTCTCACGACTCGAAGGCGGCAAGCATCTTGTCAGGCAAGGGCGCGTCGAAGTCATCGGGGACCTCGAAGACGCCTTCGTCACGACCGAACCGCCGATGAGCCGAGCTCACCGGCACCAGACGCGCTACGGCTCGCCCCGAGCGGGAGATGGTGATCTCCTCGCCCGCCGCCACTCGTGTGAGGAGACGCGACAAGTGAGTCTTGGCTTCGTGGACGCCTACCACAGTCATCTCGCCATAGTAGACTAAGTCGCTGACTAAGTCATCCAGCCGATGACCGTAGCTCTCGTGCGCCTAATGGCTACAGGTACTGGCCGGTGTTGACGCTCTCGATGGACTTGCCGGGCTCGCTGCCGTCACCGATGAGCGTGCGCACGTAGACGATGCGTTCGCCCTTCTTGCCCGAGATCCGCGCCCAGTCGTCGGGGTTGGTGGTGTTGGGCAGGTCCTCGTTCTCTTTGAACTCGTCGCGGATCGCGTGGAACAGGTCCTCGGACTTGAGGCCCTTCTGGCCCTCGTCGAGGTAGCGCTTGATGGCCATCTTCTTGGCCCGCGCGACGACGTTCTCGATCATCGCCCCGGAGTTGAAGTCCTTGAAGTACAGCAACTCCTTGTCGCCGTTGGCGTAGGTGACCTCCAGGAAGCGGTTCTCCTCGGCGTCGGAGTACATCCGCCGGCAGGTCTCGCTGATCAGCCAGTCGA
>JACCVM010000020.1 GCA_013698135.1 Euzebyaceae bacterium
GCACCATCGCCGGCCTGGCGGGCGCGGAGCCGACGACCTGACCGGGCCGACGCGGATGGCAGGTGCCGCGACACCATCGTGGTGATGTACTTGCGTCATGCTGCGGACCCAGATCTCGTTGAAGGCCGAGGAGCGCCGAGCTCTGGATGCCGCCTCGGCTCGTACCGGCCGGTCCATTTCCGCCCTCATCAGGGATGCGGTGGACGCCGTGTACGGAGACGAGTACTCCACCGAGGATGACCTCGCCGTCATGCGCCGAGCCTTCGGGGCATGGGCGCAGCGGGACACCGACGGGGCTGCGTGGGTCGAACACGTGCGGTCGGGGAGGCGACTGGAGGACCTGTAGTGAGCGTGCTGGTGGACACGTCCATCCTCGTCGATTACTAGCGCGGTCACCAGGGTGCCGGTGACCTGCTGGACGAGGAGCGGACGGCCGGAGCCTTGCACGCCAGCGAGATCACACGGCTGGAGGTGCTCTGGCATACGGCCAGCGGAGGAGGACCAGACCCGGTCTTTGTTGTCGACCCTGCGCTGGCACCCTGTTGACGCCGGGGTGGCGGAGAAGGCCGGAGAGCTAGGCCGAGCGTGGCTGTCAAGTCATCGTGGCATCGACAGCGCCGATCTGGCGATCGCAGCCACCGCCTTCCGCCTTGATGCGCGACTGCTTACGATCAACGTTCGCCACTTTCCCATGTACCCGGGCATCGGCCGCCCGTACTGATGTGGCTCTTCCGCACATCAGGCGTCGATGCCACTGCCGCACCTTCAGGAGCCGCGGGCGATCCACTCCTGCAGGTGCGGCGCCTCGGCGCCGATGGTGGTCGAGTCGCCATGTCCGGTGTGGACCTCCGTCTCGGACGGCAGGGTCAGCAGCCGCTCGCGGATCGACGTGATGATGGTGTCGAAGTTCGAGTGGGACCGGCCGGTGGCGCCGGGACCGCCCTGGAACAGCGTGTCGCCGGAGAACAGCACGCTGCGGCCGTCCAAGGCCGGCGTGTACAGGCAGACCCCACCGGGCGAATGACCGGGCGTGTGCAGCACGCGTAGGTCAACGCTGCCCACGGACACGGTTCCGCCATCGGCGAGTTCGGCGTCCGGGGCACGCGATCCGTGCACCGCGTCCCACAGCATCCGGTCGTCGGGATGCAGCCAGATCTGCGCACCCGTGCGCTGAGCCAGTTCGACCCCTGCGTCGATGTGGTCGTTGTGGCCGTGGGTGCAGACGATGCCGGCCACGCGCCTGCCAGCCACACCCCCCAAGATCGCGTCGGCATCGTGGGCGGCATCAATGACGAGCACCTCGGCGTCGTCGCCGACCAACCACACGTTGTTCTCGACGTCGAAGGACTGGCCGTCGAGGGTGAACACCCCCGCGGTCTTGACGACGTCGATCCTCACGGCAGCACGACCACCGAGCGCAGCACCTCGCCGCGCTCCATCTTGGCGAAGGCCTCCTCGACGTCGCCGAGGCCGATCGTCTCGGACACGAAGCGGTCGAGGTCGAGCTGGCCGCGCAGGTAGGCGTCCACCAGCAACGGGAAGTCCCGACTCGGCAGGCAGTCGCCGTACCAGGAGGACTTGAGCGCTCCGCCCTTGCCGAACAGGTCGATCATCGGCAGCTCGACCTGCATGCTCGGGTCGGGGACGCCGACCTGCACCAGCGTGCCGGCGAGGTCGCGCGCGTCGAACGCCTGGCGGTAGGTCAGCGGCAGGCCGACCGCCTCGATCGCCACGTCCACGCCGTACCCGTCGGTCAGCTCGCGCACGGCCTCCACTGGGTCCCGCTCGCCGGCGTTGACCACGTCGGTGGCGCCGAACTCGGTGGCCCACTGCAGCTTGCGGCGGTCGAGGTCGACGGCGATGACCTTGTGAGCACCGGCCATAACCGCCCCGGCGATCGCGGCGTCGCCCACCCCGCCGCAGCCGAACACCGCCACGGTGTCGCCCCGCCGCACCCCGCCGGTGTTGACCGCGGCACCCCAGCCGGCCATCACCCCGCAGCCGATCAGCCCCGCGGCCTCCGGTCGGGCCGCCGGGTCGACACGGACGGCCTGACCCGCCGCCACCAGGGTGTGCTCGGTGAAGGCGCCGATGCCCAGCGCTGCCGACAGCGGCGTGCCGTCGGCCAGCGTCATGGGTTGGGCGGCGTTGCGGCTGTGGAAGCAGTACCAAGGGCGCCCGCGCGTGCACGAGCGGCAGGTGCCGCACGGCGCGCGCCACGCCAGCACCACGTAGTCGCCGACCGCCAGGCCGGCGACGCCGTCGCCGACTTCCTCGACGACACCGGCCGCTTCGTGGCCCAGCAGGAACGGATACTCGTCGTTGATGGCGCCGTCGCGGTAGTGCAGGTCGGTGTGGCAGACACCGCAGGCCTGGACGCGCACGACCGCCTCGCCGGCGGCCGGGTCGGGGATGGAGATGGTCTCCAGGGTGACCGGTTCACCCTTCGAGCGCGCGACGACTCCCTGCGATTCGCGTGGCATGTGCAGACCTTTCCGTCGCGGGCGACCCTATACGCGACCGGCGGTGCCGTCCTCGCCGGCACCGGCACCGGCCCCGGCATCGCCGCCGGCCCCGGCTAGCGCGTGGGCGCCACGCGCGCCCATCTGTGCGAACAGCGCCCGCAGGTCCAACCCGGTCAGGTCGGAGCCGATCTGCATCCCCTGCTCCAGGTTGGTCGCGACGTTGCGCGCGAGCTGTGACGCCCCGTCGGTGGAGATGACGGTCATCTTGTCTACCCCGGAGATCGGCTCGGCGGCGGCGCGAACGACCTCGGGCATGACGCGCACGACCATCTCGAGGATGGCCGCGTCGCCGTATTCGCGGAACGCCTGGGCGCGCTTGTCCATGGCCTCGGCCTCGGCGTGGCCCATTGCCAGCACCGCGGCGGCCTCGGCTTCACCCTCGCGCTGGACCGCCTGGGCGATGGCCTCGCGGCGCAGCTTCTCCGCGTTGCCGCGGGCCTTGCCCTCGACCTCCTCGGCGGCGGCCAGCGCGGCGCGGCGGCTGCGCTCGCCCTCACCCGACAGCCGGGCCTGCTCCGCCTCCGCCTGGGCGCCCGCGATCGTCGATTGCTTCTCAGCCTCGGCCGAGAAGATGGCGGCGTTCTTGGTGGCCTCGGCCTCCTGCTCCACGCGGTAGCGCGCGGCGTCGGCGGGCTTGCGGACCTCGGTGTCGAGCTGTCGCTCCTTGAGCGCGGCGTTGCGCTGGGCGACCTTCTCCTTCTCGGCGAGGACCTCCTGGTCGCGGGCGGCCTGCGCCAGCGGCCCGGCGGCGGCGGCGCGGGCGGTGGCCGCGTCGGTCTCCGACAGGATCTCGGCCTTCTTCAGGTCCAATGCCCGCTGGCCGATGGCGATCTGCTCCTCGGCCAGCAGCCGCTCCTGCTCGGCCGACTGGCGGGCGCGGGCCTCGGCGATGGCCGCCTCCTTTTCGACGCGCGCGGCCTCCGGGCGGCCGAGGTCGGCCAGGTAGTCGCCCTCGGCCTGGATGTCCTGCAGCTGGAAGGTGTCAAGGGCCAGCGCCTGGTTGGTCAGCGAGTTCTCCGCCTCCTCGGCCACCGCCGAGGCGAAGGCGGCCCGATCCTTGATGATCTCGTCGACGGTCAGCCGCCCGACGATGGCGCGCAGGGAACCGGCGAGCACCTCCTGGGTGAAGGCTTCGATATCGGCCTGCTGGTTGAGGAAGCGCTGGGCGCCGGCGCGGATCGCGTCCTCGTTGCCGCCGACCTTGACGATCGCGACGCCTTCCAGGTCGCATTTGATGCCCTGCGCCGACACCGCCCCTCGGATGCCGACCGACAGCCGACGGCTGGACAGGTCGAGGCTGTGCAGCTTCTGCACAAACGGCAGCACGAAGACGCTGGCGCCCATGACGACCTTCTGGCCAGACATGTCGGTGGAGACCTCGCCGGTCTCCGGGTTGCGCACCGGCTTGCCCTTGCGCCCGGTGATGATGAACGCCTCGTTAGGCCCGGCCACCTTGACACGGCTGACGACCAGGAACGCGACGAGCACCAGCAGGCCGATGGCGCCGACGAGAGCGGAGAGCAATGGACTCATGGGAGTGTTCCCGTTCGCTAGAAGCCCGCCTCGGTGACCAGCACCGAGGTCGGGGACGTGACATCGACGACGACGACGGCGGTGCCGGCCGACAGCGCGGCGTCGGCGCGCGCGTGCAGCTTGACTCGGTGGCCGGCGTGGGTGACGGCGACCTCGCCGAGGCCGTCGTCCGGGATGCGGGTGATGACCGTGCCGATCGTGCCCACCAGGTCGCTCGTGCGTGGGGTGGCGTCGGTGCGCATCCGCAGCAGCGAACGGCTCATCGCCAGCGCCGCCGTGCCCATCACGCCGCCGGCGGCCAGGCCTCCCAGCATGGCCCCACCCGGTGAGAATTCCGCCCGCAGCAACAGCCAGCCGCCGAAGCCGAGGGCGGCCAGGAACGAGCCGATCACCTCAGTGGACAGCAGCCCGCCGCTGCTCTCCAGATGGACGGCGTCGATCAGGCCATCGAGCAGCTCTCCGAATACCAGTGCCACGACGATGAGCCCGACGCCCAGCACTCCCAGCACCAGGAACGCCGTCTCCACGCTTCGCCTCCGTTACTCGGAGTAGCGAGGATACCGCAGCGGCGTTGCGCCGGCCGAGGCGCGTGCAGCGACAGCGGAGCGTCCCTGCATTACGCTGCCGTCCCCCTGCGCAACGGCAAGGCCGTGTCCATGACGCTTGTCAGTCCGGCGGTGACCTCCGAAGTCGGTCAGCTCCGCGAGGTCGTGCTGCACCGACCCGGCCTGGAGCTTCGGCGCCTGACACCCGCCAATAAGGAAGCGCTGCTGTTCGACGAGCTCGTCTGGGTGGCCAAGGCGCAGGAGGAGCACGACGGCTTCGTCGACGTACTGCGTCGGCAGGGCGTCAAGGTGCGGTTCTTCGCCGAGCTGCTGGCCGACACGCTGGGCGACGACGGACTGCGCCTAGAGTTGATCCAGCAGATCGCGACCGCTGACGGCTGCGGCACCGAGCTGGTGCAACGGGTGCGCGGACACCTCAAGGAGCTGCCGGTCGACCAGCTGGTCACCCACCTCATCGGCGGGCTGACCGTGCAGGAGGTGCCGGGAGCGGCCGACGGCTTCGTCGGCGGGGTGCTCGGCCCCGCGGCGTTCCTGCTACCGCCGTTGCCCAACGCGGTGTTCACCCGTGACCCGTCGGCCTGGGTCGGCCGCGGTGTGATGCTGTCGCCGATGCACATGCCGGCGCGCCGTGCCGAACGGCGCCTGTGGCGCACCATCTACACCC
>JACCVM010000079.1 GCA_013698135.1 Euzebyaceae bacterium
CCAGCGACGCACTGCAGGACATCTACCGCAAGCTGCGTCCTGGCGAGCCGCCCACCGCCGAGTCCGCCGGTGGCCTGCTGATCAACCTGTTCTTCAACTCCAAGCGCTACGACCTGGCCAAGGTCGGGCGGTACAAGGTCAACAAGAAGATGGGCGAGGAGCTGGTCCGCCTCGGCCTGCGCACACCCGAGCAGGCGAAGCCCCTGTTGGCCTCGGACATCCCCGAGCGCCTTTCGGCCGCCGAGGCCAACGGGCAGGGCGCCAACGCCTTCGCCGGCGACGAGGGCCACGCCGACTCGTTCTCGTCGATCCTGACCAAGGAAGACGTGCTGGCCACCATGAGTTACCTGGTGCAGCTGGCCAACGGCGAGGACGGCTACGACACCGACGACATCGACCACTTCGGCAACCGCCGCCTGCGCAGCGTGGGGGAGTTGATCCAGAACCAGGTGCGCATCGGCCTGTCGCGCATGGAGCGCGTTGTCCGCGAGCGCATGACGACGCAGGACGTCGAGGCCATCACCCCGCAGACCCTGATCAACATCCGGCCGGTCGTCGCCTCGATCAAGGAGTTCTTCGGGGCGTCGCAGCTGTCGCAGTTCATGGACCAGACCAACCCGCTGTCGGGCCTGAGGCACAAGCGGCGCCTGTCGGCACTGGGCCCGGGTGGCCTGTCGCGGGAGCGCGCCGGGTTCGAGGTGCGCGACGTGCACCCCTCCCACTACGGCCGGATGTGCCCGATCGAGACCCCTGAGGGTCCCAACATCGGTCTGATCGGCTCCCTGGCGACCTACGCGAGGATCAATGAGTTCGGCTTCGTGGAGACGCCCTACCGCAAGGTCGTCGACGGCGTCGTCACGGACCAGATCGACTACCTGACCGCCGACGAGGAAGACCGCACGGTCATCGCCCAGGCCAACGCCCCGCTCGACGGCAAGCTGAAGTTCGTCAACGAGTTCGTCCTGTGCCGCGCCAAGGGCGGTGAGGTCCGTGAGGTCCTGCCGTCCGAGGTCAACTACATGGATGTCTCTCCGCGCCAGATCGTGTCGGTCACGGCGGCGATGATCCCGTTCCTGGAGCACGACGACGCCAACCGCGCCCTGATGGGCACGAACATGCAAGCGCAGAGCGTGCCGCTGCTGCGCAGCGACTCGCCCTACGTCGGCACGGGCCTGGAGGGCAAGGTCGCGCGCGATGCCGGCGACGTGGTCGTGGCCGAGGCCGACGGGCTGGTGGTGGAGGTCGCCGCCGACCGCATCATCGTCAAGACCCGCGACAACAAGCTCGAAAAGCACTTCCTGCGCAAGTTCGAGCGCACCAACCAGGGCACTTGCTACAACCAGAAGCCGGTCGTGAACGAGGGCGACGAGGTCGTGGCCGGTCAGGTCATCGCCGACGGGCCCTGCACCGATACCGGCGAGATGGCGCTCGGCCAGAACCTGCTGGTGGCGTTCATGTCCTGGGAGGGCTTCAACTACGAGGACGCGATCATCCTGTCCGAGCGCCTCGTCAAGGAGGACGTGCTGACCTCGATCCACATCGAGGAGCACGAGGTCGACGCCCGCGACACCAAGCTGGGCGCAGAGGAGATCACCCGCGACATCCCTAACGTGTCCGAGGAGGTCCTGGCCAACCTCGACGAGCGCGGCATCATCCGTATCGGCGCGGAGGTCAACCCCGGCGACGTCCTGGTCGGCAAGGTCACGCCCAAGGGCGAGACGGAACTGACCCCGGAGGAGCGGCTGCTGCGCGCGATCTTCGGGGAGAAGGCCCGCGAGGTCCGCGACACGTCACTCAAGGTGCCCAACGGCGAGGTCGGCCGCGTCCTCAACGTTCGCACCTTCTCCCGTGACGAGGGTGACGAGATGCCCCCGGGCGTCAACGAGCTGGTCCGCGTCTACGTGGCCCAGAAGCGCAAGATCTCCGACGGCGACAAGCTCGCCGGTCGGCACGGCAACAAGGGGGTCATCGCCAAGATCCTGCCGGCCGAGGACATGCCGTTCCTGGCCGACGGCACTCCCGTCGACATCGTGCTCAACCCGCTGGGGGTGCCCAGCCGCATGAACGTTGGCCAGGTGCTGGAAACCCACCTCGGCTGGGTCTCGGCCAACGGCTGGAAGTTCGACTCCAAGCCGAAGTGGTTCAAGGGCCTGGGTTGGGGCTCGGAGATGATGGAGCACGCCGGCGGCCACAAGCTGGCCACCCCGGTGTTCGACGGCTGCCGCGAGGACGAGCTCACCGATCTGCTCGACAACACCCGGCCGAACCGCGACGGCGTCAAGATCGTCGACCGCAACGGCAAGGCGCAGGTCTTCGACGGCCGTACCGGTGAGCCGATCGACCAGCCGATCACCGT
>JACCVM010000086.1 GCA_013698135.1 Euzebyaceae bacterium
CACCGGGTGGGGTGGACGACGAGCACAGGTAGAGGCTGCGGTCGGGCGTGCTGTACGGAGGCCACCGCGGCGTCGGCCGGGTGAACAGCTGACCGAAGTCGGAGATGCCGCCGTTGATGTCGCCGCCGACGTAGTTGGCGTCGTGGGCCTCGACATCGGCCGAGTTCATGGTGGAGCGGGCTAAGATCCGGTCGCCGAAGCCGGGAGCGAAGCGCTCGAGTTGTGCCTCGATGGCCATGGTCATGTCGACCGTTGAGCCGTTGGGCACGTGGCAGTACGCCCACAGGGTGTGGCCGCCGGATGCTCGGGTCGGGTCGAACAGACTCGCCTGCACCGTGAGGACGAAGGGACGGGGGTGGTGGCCGCCGCGCGACACCATGCGTTCGGAGGCGGCGACCTCCGGCATCGTCGCGCCGAGGTGCACCGTCGCCGCGCGAGCGCATTCGGGAGCCGTCCACGGCACTGGGCCATCCAGCGCCCAATCCACCTTGAACACCCCAGGCCCGTACCGGTAACGGCCTAGACGGCGGCGGTAGGCCGCCGGCAACCGTGAGCCGGCGATCTTCAGCAGCTGACGCGGGGTCACGTCGAGCATGACCACTGTCGACGGGGGCAGCTGTGCCAGATCGTCGATCCGGCAGCCGGTCACGATGTCGCCGCCGAGCTCGCGCAGGTGGGTGGCCAGGGCTTCGGACAGCCGCTGCGATCCACCCCGAACGATCGGCCAGCCGTAGGCATGGGCCAGCGTCGTCAGCAACAAGCCGAAGGCAGCGGTCGGTGGCCGCTCCAACGCCAACAGGGCGTGCGCCGCCACTCCGGCGAACAGCGCCTGCGCGCGGGGACCGTCGAAGCGCGCCCGCGCTAACGCCAGCGCCGAGCGCATCGCCGGCAACCCGAAACGAGCCATCACGATGGGATGGCGGGGCGGCACGGGGGTGGGGGCAAGGAAGCTGTCGACGATCTTGTCCGCATGGTCGACAAACGGGCCGAACAACCGCCGCCAGGCGGCCGCATCCTTGCCGATCGACCCCGGCATGTCGTCCAAATCTCGTTCAAGGATCGCTGCCGTGCCGTCGTCGAAAGGATGCGCCAGCGGCGCCGGCGGTTGCACCAGCTCGACGCCGAGGCGTTCGAGCGGCACGCTACGAAAGAACGGGGAAGCGACGGCGAGCGGATGCACCGTCGAGCAGATGTCATGGATGAAACCGGGCTTGGTCAGCTCCGCCGAGCGCGCTCCGCCTCCGATCGTGTCGGCAGCCTCGACCAGCAGCACCGAGCGCCCGCGGCGGGCGAGGTGGATGGCGGCGGCCAAGCCGTTAGGCCCGGCACCGATGACGACCGCGTCGTACCGGTCAGAGCCGGCCTTGTCCCGCACGCCAGAGACATCCACACCTCGCAGCGTATGGCGGCCCGGTGGCAGGTGCCGCATCTGCCCGCTGGTTGCCCGCCCAGCGGCGCGGCTACGCTGCCTCGATGCAGAGGACGGTCCGTGAGCTGTTGGCGACGGGGGAGCCGTCGTTCTCCTTCGAGTTCTTCCCGCCCAAGACCGACGACGGCTGGAACCAGCTGTGGCGGGCGATCCGTGAGCTGGAGCCGCTGCAGCCGGCGTTCGTGGACGTCACCTACGGCGCCGGTGGGACCACCCGGGACCGGACGGTGGAGCTGGTGCGGCGCATCGCCGAGGAGACGTCGCTGACGGTGGTGGCTCATCTGACGTGCGTGTCGGCGACCGAGGCCGAGATCCTCGAGGTCATCGACGAGCTCGCCGCGGCAGGCATCCGCAACATCCTCGCCCTGCGCGGTGACATGCCCGGCGATCCTTCGGCGGCGTTCCGGCCGACGGCCGGTGGTTTGGACTACGCCGAGGACCTCGTGCGGCTGCTGAAGGCTTCCGGCGACTTCTGTGTCGGCGTCGCGGCGTTCCCGGAGAAGCACCGCGAGGCGCCTGACATCGACACCGATACGAAGTTTCTGGCGCAGAAGTGCGCCGCCGGCGCCGACTTCGCCGTCACGCAGTTGTTCTTCCATGTCGCCGACTACGTCGCGTTGGTGGAGCGGCTGCGTGGGCTGGGGTGCGATGTGCCCGTCATCCCCGGCGTCATGCCGGTGACGAATGTGCGGCAGATCCTGAACATCAGCAGGCTGTCGGGGGCGGCCTTCCCGCCGGATGTCGCCCGACGGCTGCACGCCGTGGAGGACAATCCCGAGGCGGTGCGGGCGATCGGCGTTGAGGTCGCGGCGCAACTGTGCCGGCAGCTGCTAGCTGCCGGCGCTCCGGGCATCCACTTCTATACCCTCAACCGGTCGACGGCGACGCGGGAGATCTACGAGTCGCTGCACGCGGACCTGGCCTGACGGCTGATCCCTGCGAGCCGGACGTCGCCGGCGGGCCGGTAGCCTAACGGAATGGACACGCCGAGGGTGCTGGTGGCTGACTCGCTGTCGCCGGCGGGAGTGACGGCGCTGGCCAACCATTTCAAGGTGGATGTTCGTCCAGGCATGACCCGCCCGGAGCTGCTGGAGGCCATTCGCGACTACGACGCGGTTGTGGTGCGATCGGCGACCCAGATCGACGCGGACGTCATCGCCGCCGCCGACCGCCTCAAGGTCATCGCCCGCGCGGGGATCGGGTTGGACAACGTGGACGTGACGGCAGCCACCGCGCGTGGCGTGATCGTCTGCAACGCCCCGCAGTCCAACGTCATCAGCGCCGCCGAGCACACCATGGCCCTGCTGCTGTCGCTGGCCCGCAGCGTTCCGCAGGCCGACCGCAGCCTGCGCGCGGGCGAATGGCGGCGCAGCGAGTTCGAAGGCGTCGAGCTGTACGGCAAGGTGCTGGGCATCCTCGGTCTCGGTCGCGTCGGCACGCTGGTGGCGCAGCGGTGCAGCGCGCTGGGGATGCGTCTGGTCGCCTACGACCCCTACGTGACCGTCGAACGCGCGCATCGTATGGGCGTGGAGCTGGTGGAGACAGTGCCCGAGCTGTGCGCCCTGGCGGACGTGCTGACCGTCCACCTGCCGAAGACGCCGGAGACGGTCGGCATCGTCGGGCTGGATGAACTGCGCTCGATGAAGCCGACCGCCCGTGTGGTCAACACCGCCCGCGGCGGCATCATCGACGAGGAGGCGCTGTACGTGGCGGTGGCCGACGGCTGGATCGCCGGCGCGGCGCTGGACGTGTTCGCTCATGAGCCGATGACCGACTCCAAGCTGTTCGGCCTTGACAACGTCGTCGTCACGCCGCACCTCGGCGCGTCGACGACCGAGGCGCAGGACAAGGCGGGCACGATGGTCGCCGAGGCGGTGGTGCTCGCGCTGCACGGCGAGTTCGTGCCGTCGGCGGTCAACGTGGCCGTCGGAGCGGCGATCCCCGAGGCCGTCAAGCCGTTCATGCCGCTGGCCGAGAAGCTGGGTCGACTGTTCACCGCCCTTGGCTCGGGCGGCGTGGACGAGGTGACCGTCGAGTACGTCGGGCGGATTGCGGACGAGGACTGCCAGGCGCTGACACTGTCGGCACTGCGCGGGTTGCTCTCCGGGGTGGTCCACGAGCCGGTCACGTTCGTCAACGCGCCGCTACTCGCTGAGGAGCGGGGTCTGCGCGTGTCGACCCTGACGTCTCGCGCGACACGCGACTACGTGTCCGTGGTGCGGCTGTGCAGCGATGACCTGCGGGTCAGCGGAACGCTCGTGGGCCCCGCCAACCGAGAGCGCCTCGTCGAGGTCTTGGGCTTCGATGTGGACATGGAGCCCAGCGACCACATGGTCTTCTTTCGCTACGCCGACCGCCCGGGCATTGTCGGCCTCATCGGTAAGGTGCTGGGCGACGCCGACGTCAATATCGCCACCATGCAGGTGGGGCGGCAAGAGGCCGGCGGCGATGCGCTCATCGCCATGGCCGTCGACACCGCCATCCCCACCGACGTCGTGGCCCACATCGCCGACGTCATCGGCGCCACCGACGCTCGCGCACTGGACCTGCCATGACACCCAAGATCGCCGTCGCTCCGGAGGGAACTCGGGAGTGGATCGCTGACGCGGTGCGTGCGGGCGGCGCCGAGGTCGTTGCGCCGGCGCAAGCGCAGGCCCTGGTCTGGACCGACGCCGGCTACGACGACGGCGGGTCGAGCGGCCCAGAGGGACTCAAGGCGCTGGTGGCCAAGCATCCCCACTTCGACTGGGTGCAACTGCCCTGGGCGGGCGTCGAGCCGTACGCCGAGGCCGGGGTGTTCGATCACAAGCGCCGCTGGACCTGTGGCAAAGGCGTGTACGCCAGACCCGTCGCCGAGCATGCCCTCGCCCTGGCGTTGGCGGGCCTGCGGGACCTCAAGCGGTTCGCCACCATGCAGTCCTGGGGTGAGCAGTCGGGGATCAGCCTCGCCGGCGGCAAGGCGACGATCTTCGGCGGGGGCGGGATCGCCCGCGAGCTCATCGCACTTCTGGCACCGTTCCGGGCGGAGATCACCGTCGTCCGTCGCCACCCCCATGACATGGACGGCGTGAAGCGGGTGCTTGGCTACGACACTCGCTACGAGGCGTTGCGGGGTGCTGACGTCGTGTTCGTGGCGTGCGCGCTGACGCCAGAGACCACCGGCCTGATCTCGTCGATCGAGCTGGAACTGATGGAGCCGCACGCATGGCTGGTCAACGTCGCGCGCGGCCAGCATGTCCTGACCGAGGACCTGGTGCTGGCGTTGCGCGACGACACCATCGGTGGGGCGGCGCTGGACGTCACGGATCCCGAGCCGCTCCCCGACGGCCATCCCTTGTGGGAGCTGCCCAACTGCTTCATCACGCCGCATACCGCCAACACCGAAGACATGGCCCGACCGTTGCTGGCTGAGCGGATCACGGCCAACGTGCGTCGGTACGCCGCCGGGCAGGAGCTGATCGGCCCCGTCAACCCCTCGCTGGGCTACTGAGCAGCGGGCCGATCAGCAGTTGCGTCTGCCACCCGCGATCGGGACCGGTCGGGAAGCGGGTCGGCGAAGGTATAGGCCTCGGCGAGCGCAATGTCGCTGCGGCCGTCGAGCATGAACATCCGCGAGCACAGGTAGCTGATGTCCTGCGGCTCGTGACCCGCCGTCACCAGCGTGCACTCGGCGACCAGGGTGCCGAGCTGCTCGCCTCGGGCCCAGGCCTGTCAGGGTCGCTGCGGTCGAGGCTGAACAACCGCTCCCGGTACACGTAGCGGTCACCGGGGCTGGGGACGACGGTTGCCGTCCTCGTCGAGTTCGTTGTGGCCGCGCAACCTGGCTCGCACCAACGCCGTCCCTGGCTCCTGGAAGGGAGGTAATTCCTCGTCTCCGGCGAACACCCTGCCGTCGGCGGTGATCAACGAGATCTCGTCGAGTTCCTGTTGGCCGAACAGCCGAATGGTCTCGCGCGCCCTGCCGCAGCGCTGGTCGTCCAGCGTTTGTGAGAACGGCGCCGGCCCGCCCTGCGGGCGGCCCTGACCTTTCATGGCTGGCCCGGATCGCGCGCTGCTCGCCAGCGCGGTGCCGCCGGCCATGACCGTCAGCAGCAGTACCAGCAGAACGGCGAGCGCTACCGTTCGCCTGCGGCCAGCTAGATGGACCGTTCTTGCTGCTCCACGTGGGCGGCAAAGCGTGCGCTCAGCGCCGCCATCTCGCTGGCAAGATCCCCGAGTCGCTGATTTATCACTGTGGAAAGGTCCGTCACCCTGTCATTGGTCGCATCTATGCGACCACGCAACTGGAACAGGGCGGTACCGAGCAGACCGATGACGGCGAACAGCGCCGTTGCCAGTAACCCGATCAGAAATCCCTCCACGCTGGTCAGCGTACCCAGTGAGGCGAACAATGGTCCGCATGCCTTCGCAGCCATGTGGATGGAGTTCAGCGCTTAGGGTCGGCGGTGCCGCCGCCGGACGGCGCGGCCACCCGCCCCTGCAGGCCGGGTAGCGGCACCCGGTAGGCGCACAGGTCGCAGTTCATGCGCACGTCGCCGATGATGGCTTCTGAGTAGCGGTCCAGCACGACCTCGGCGACCGCCGGATCGGGACCGAAGCGCCCGCCGTCGACCACTCGCAGACCGGCGTCCGCCGCGACTCGGTCGGCCGCCTGGCTGACGCTACGCTCCAGCCGCCCCGCCAGCAGCGACCAGCTGAACAGCACCACCCGCTGCGCACCCGCCGCGGCGACCCGGCGCAGCACCACCTCGATCCGCGGCCAGGTCACCCCGGCAAAGGCATGCTCTGCCCAGCGGTGGCCGCTGCCCTCCGCGAGGAACCTGGCCGCCTTGGCCAGGTCGGCGTTGGCGTCCGGATCGGAGGAACCCGCTGCCGTGACAACCAGCACCTCGTCGCCGCGGCCTTCGACTGGGCTGACGGCGTCGAGGCGTCGCCGGGCCAGCGCGAACAACTCGGCGTGCAAGCCGAGCACGCGAGCATGCGCGATCGGCACATCGGGATGGTCGGCACGCGCCTGGGCCACGGCGTTGGGCACATCGGTCTTGGCGTGCCCAGCGCCGAGGTTGAGGAAGGGAACGGTCACGATCCGGTCCGCGCCCTGACTGACCAGGCGAGCCATGGCCACGTCCACGGAGGGCTCCGCGAAGTCCTCCAGCCAGCCATGCTCGACCGGCGCGGAGTGCCGGGCCCGAAGGTGGCCCAGCAGGACGTCCATCTCCTCGGCGCCCCGAGGGTCGCGGGTGCCGTGCGCGATGAGCAGCAGAGCTGGAGCGTCCGAGACCATGCCGCCAGGATGCCCACAGAGCGAGGGCGGGGCTAGGCCGGGATGTCACAGCAGCCTGCGATGCTGGACCGCACGATCGCTCCGACGACAGTCCGACCGACAGGAGGACCGGTGTCGCGCCGCATTCAGCAGCCCCTACACCCGGAGAAGGCAGCGATGGTGCTGGTCGGCGCCGCGATGGACATCGACGCCGTCGCGCACCGGACCGCCCTGAAACTGGAGGAGCTCGAGGCCGGAAGCGCGTATCCCAGAATGACGCGCGCCACCACCCAGGCCATCGAGTCGCTCGTCGAGGTGGCCAAGCGCCTTCGCGCCGACGGGCTGCTGGGACCCCCCGAGGGCTGGCCCCAGTCCTGACAGCTGGTTCTAGACTGCTGCGGCCATGACTGCATCCTCTGACCCGCTTGCGGCGCAGCGCCACAAGGAAGAAGTGGCCATGGCGATCGCCGGGCTCGCGATGGATATCGACGCGGTCGCGGTGCGGGCCGGGCGGCAAGTGGATCGCTTGGAGGGCCTCGACGCCGAGCCCAACGCCGTCGTGGCGGCACGCCG
>JACCVM010000135.1 GCA_013698135.1 Euzebyaceae bacterium
ACCCAGCCAGCCCATCGCTCCCGGAGCCGCCTCCCAGGCGGCCTCGAAGCCGAAGGGTCGGTGGTGACCCAGCCAGCCGACCTCGCGCGGCCGCAAGGTGGGCGCCAACTCGGGTCGGATGTACAGATAGCCGACACCCGGCCCACCGCAGAGCCACTTGACGCTCCCACCGACGTACAAGTCGCAGTCGATGGCCGTCACATCCACGGGCAGATGGCCGACCGCGTGGTAGCCGTCGACCATGCACAGCGCCCCGACCTCGCGCGCGCGGGCGGCGACGGCGGCAACGTCGGCGATGCAGGCGCTGCGGAAGGCCACGTGGCTGATCACCACGAACGCGGTGCGCTCGTCGATCGCGACCAGCAGCCGCTCGAGATCCACGCCGATTTCGAGGCTGGGCACCACGACGATCTCTGCACCCAGGCCGCGGCAGCCGTCGAACAAATAGTGGTGGCCGGGCCACTCGTCGGCGCTGAGCACCATTCGGTTGCGGGGGCCGGACAGCTCCAGCGTGGACAGCACCATGGACGTCAGCGTGGCCACGTTCTGGTGCACCACGACACTGCCCTTGGGCGCGCCCATCAGGCCCCCGAGCAGGGCCGCGACCTCGCGCATCTGCGGCAGCCAGTCGCTGTCCCACGCCTGTACACCCTTGCTGCTCCACACCGCTGCGTACTCGGCCAGCGAGTCACCCACCGAGGCGGGCATCGCCCCCAGCGAGTTGTTGATCAGGTAGGTGCAGCGGCTCAGGATCGGAAACCGCTCGCGCCAGGCGGCCACCTCCGCGGCGGTCAGCGGCTCGGCGTCCGCTGGCGCGGCGGCGACGGTCACCCAGCGAGCATACGCACCTGTCCGAGACTCAAGGATTCGCCCATAGCACCCGAATCGGTATGAGGGCAGAATGCGGTCTGCGCACCCCGCCGCCCGTCATGGTCGCTTGAGCTCGGGAGTACTCGATGCCGCTTCTCGCCAGTCGCCAACCTTCCCTCCTGCGCATCGCCGCCGTCATGTTGACCGCCATGGTGATAGCGGTGCTGTTGCCGGCTGGGGGCGCCAACGCGGCACCCACGGTCCCTGACGTCGTTGGCCGCAACCTGCAAGGGTTGCCCAGCGCCGATGGCCCAGGGTCGGACCGGCAGCTGCAACGCGGCGGCGACATCGCCCGCGTCTCGCAGCAGGTCCGCACGCCGATCCGCTTCTCGATGGTCGGGTTCACCGTGCCGCCGGGAGCACAACTGGACTTCCGCACATCGGTCGATGGGGTGCGCTGGACGTCGTGGCAGCAGACGACCACGGACGGTGGCGACGGCCCGGACCCGGGTTCCGCGGAAGCGCGCCAGGCGGCCCAGGGCGCCGGACATGCGAGCAGAGCCCCCGGCGTGATCACCGCGGCCATGTGGGTCGGCGACGCCAGCTACCTGCAGACCCGCGTCGCCGGCGAGGGCCGGCGAGCGATCCCCGAGCAGGTGGTCGCGCATCTGATCGACTCGGGCGGGCTGGGCCGCTCAGCGCTGGACAAGACCGCTGACGCCCTCGGCGCTGCCTGGCGCGGGGCGACCACCCCGGCGCCGGCACAGGCTGCCAGCGGGCGACCAGCCATCGTCAGCCGCCAGCAATGGGGAGCCGACGAGTCGTGGCGCCGCTACGGGCCGAGCTATTCGTCGACGTTGAAGGCCGGGATCCTGCACCACACGGCGGGAAGCAACACCTACACCCGTGAGCAGTCCCCCGCCGTCCTGCGCGGCGACTACTACTACCACACCAAGGTCAACGGCTGGTCAGACCTTGGCTACAACTACGTCATCGACCGCTACGGCACGGTCTACGAGGGGCGCTACGGCGGGATCACCCAGAATGTGCTGGGAGCCCACTCCGGCGGTTTCAACACCAGCACCTTCGGCGTGTCGATCATGGGCAACTTCAGCGACGGCCTGCCCCCCAAGGCGGCGCGCGACGCCGTGGTGCGCCTCGTCGCCTGGCGCCAGCACCTGGCCGGCATCGATCCGCTGGGCACCACCGTGCTGACGTCGGCGGGGTCGTCTCGCTACAGCGCCGGTGTGCAGGTCCGCCTCAACACGTTGGCGGGCCACCGCGACGTCTCGGCCACCGCATGTCCGGGCGACGCGCTGTATCCGCAGATGAGCAGTTTGCGCCAGCGCATCGCCGACCGCGAGGCCCAGTTCGCAAAGCCCGCACCGGCCCCGTTCAAGCTGCTGATGGCATCGCGGGACACGGGCACCCTGTCGCTGCAGGGCAAGACCGTCCGAGGGAAGATCTTCGTGTGGGCAGACCAGCGTGCGGCGGGCACGCGCCAAGTCGCCTTCTGGCTGGACCGCCGGTCACCGGCGGCGGCACCCCAGCGCGTCGCCCAGTCCCAGCCCTACAACTTCGGAAGGCTGGACACACGCGCGCTGACCGACGGCGGCCACACCATCACCGCCAGGGTGCGGCGCAGCGACGGCACCGCAGCCGAGGTGACCGCCAGCTTCCAGGTGCAGAACCGCTTCACGGTTCGCATCGACACGGGCGGCGGGGCGCACAAGGACCGGTACAGCCGGAAGTGGTCGGCCGACAGCCGCTACCTGCAGGGCACCGCGCACGTCGTCAACAGTCGGATCGCGGGTACCAGAATCGACGGGGTGTACCGCAGTCGCCGGGTCGACCCGCGCGGCTACCGTATCCGCGTGCCGCGGCCCGGGCGTTACGAAGTGCGCCTGCACTTCGCGGAGCTCTACTACACCCGGGCCGGCCAGCGCGTCTTCGGTGCCCTGGCCGAGGGCCGACGCGTGCTAGGCAAGCTCGACCTGGTCGCCGAGGT
>JACCVM010000182.1 GCA_013698135.1 Euzebyaceae bacterium
AGCGGACGGGCGGGCAACTCGTGCAGCGGGATGCCCCAGATCTCGTCCATGCTGCCGAACCTCAGCGGGACGTCGAAGAAGCGTGGCACGACGTGGATGTCGACGCCCTGTTGCGCCGCGATGCGCAGGATCTCGACCAGCGCGTGCTCGCGGACGTCGGAAAACGCAACAAGGATCCGGCGCAAACCGTGCCGCTGGATGATCTCGTCGAGACGCTCGTTCGGTCCCAGCCAGGGCGCACGGCAGTCGGTGTTGCGTTCCTGCCCCAGGTATCCGATCGGGGTGAGACCGTACTCCGGGTGCTCGCGCATGTGGCTCACGAGCGCTTCGCTGACGGAACCGTTGCCGAGGACCGCCACGGGCTCGGACAGCCGCCCACGCCGCCGCAGAAAGCGCACGGCGGCGTAGGAGATGGCGCGCGCTGACAGGAGGAGCACCAGCGCCAAGGCGTCCTGCACGAATAACTCGCGGGGGGCATCGAACGCGGCTGCGACGAAGACGACGGCCACCGAGGGAACCGCCAACACCATCAACATCTGTGGCAGCTGGTGGAGAAGGCCGAGGTTGAACCGGGGGCGGTAGCAGCCGGCCGCGGCGAGGGTCAGGACACATGCGGCCACATGTAAGAAGCTCAACGGCATCGGCGCGCCGGCGATGAACATGGCAAGGAGAAGCCCGACGACGTCGCCAGCAGCAATCATCGCGCTCGCCAAGCGCGCAGGCCGGGTACCGGGGGACCACCTGTCGGGCAGCAGATGACGCGCGGCTAGGTAGCCCTTGTCGGCCATCAACACCTGCCCCGGCCGACCGTCGAGCGCGGGGTCGAGGTGCAGCATCGCGAGCGCGGTGTCGCGTTCGTCGGTCTTCGCGCTCGTCAACGCGTACGCGACGGGCAACCCCGATGGTGTGGCGATGAGGTGCAGTCGCAGCCCCCAGAAGAACCGGGAGTGCGAGGCGCAGTAGCCGTAGCTGGCGTAGCCGGCCATGTCGGAACGCTTCACCGTCTCACGGGACCGGCCGCACTCGACTGGTGTGGAGTCCACCAGCCACAGGTCGTCGTGCCAGGTCGGGCAGTCGCGGGCGAGCACGCCGATGATGTGTTGCATCATCGCGCCAGCGTTGCGGAGCCGTTTGTTGTAGGCGGGTCGTTGCGGCAGGTACGGGAACAGGCCGCGCAGGTGGGTGTTGGCGTAGCGCAGGAAGCGCTGCTCGGACGTGTAGCCGAGTAGCGCTTGGATCACCGCGAGGGTGACGAGTTCTGCGTCGGACAGCTGTGTGGTGTGATCCCGACCGCGGGCCGCTGCGGTCGCCAGTCGGGGCGGGCGATCAGCAGATCGTCGACGGTGACGTACAGTCGGGTGGCGAGCGCGTCCAGGTCAGTGTTCATGCCGGATCCCTCCAGGATCGGTGGTATGTGTAGGCCCACTGATCCTGGACGCTCTCGTGCTCTATGCGGCGCAACCGCGACGACCGCTACGTCGTCGTAGCCGACATCGCGATGCCCGGGCGCCCCTTGGAACTAATCATCTAGGTGCGCCAGGCGGGGAGACTTCGATTGGTCAACCTCTCGACGTACACCACATCTTCCTCGAAACATGCAATGAGCTGCTGGCGTAGGGACGTGGGTAGCTGCGGGTACGTCGCACGGACCGCATTCATCCGCAGGGCGCGCTCCTTGGCCCTCCACAGCATCCCGGCAGCCGGACGAGGGAGGAAGCGAGTCCACTCGCGGCGATGATCACCGAGCAGGCGTTGGAGTCGCACCGACCGGCTCCTGGCCGCGGAGTTGTGTCGAGCGGGGGCGGAATGCGACAGTGCTCCAGGATCGACGCCCACGAACGCACAGACGTCCTGCAGGACGGCTCGGCGCCCTGCCGACAGATCGTCCGACAGGACCACCTTGATCTGATCATCTGCGAAGTGGCGCCTGAAGCGCGCGAGCTGAACCGCATAGTGTGAGCGGGCAGCGTAGACCTGCAGTTGTGGATGGTTGGTCCGGACCATCTCCTCGAAGGGCGGAAGATCGCTCCGGAAGCGCTTGTCCCACCAGTAGTTCGAGTGCATCCGCAGAACGGGATCCCGGAGGCAGAATATCAGTTTGACGTCAGGGATACTCTGCGAGATGAGATGTGCACTGTCGGGTGCACAGAGGTACATCGTGGACGCCTCGCCCCGCGCCGATCTCGACTCGGTGCCCGCGAAGAGCGCGGTGTAGTACTCGAATCCTCGTCCGAACTTGCCTTCGTAGGTGAAGAACTGCGGCTCCTTCAGCCGCGCCATGCCGATGTCCGGGTGGCCACGGAGGCTCTCCCACAGGGCGGTGGTGCCGGCCTTCTGTGCCCCGCCGATGAGGAAGGTCGGCAGGCGGCGGGGGTCGATGTTCCGAACCGTCCGGTCTGCGTGCTCCTGGGTGCTCACAATGTCCCCCGCATCAGCTCATGCAGCGGTGCACGACGCCTGGGACAAAGCTCCCGGGGTGTCCTGGTGGGCCTCGATGCTCTCCGCCTTGGCGCACTCAGCTGCCTGGGGCGTACCCGGCACTCCGGTAGTTGGGCCCGGCGAGTCCCCGTGGGACGAAGTCGCCGTTGGGCGGAGGGCCCGCCAGGACGTTCGTCCAGCGTCCCCACAGCGCCTGCTGGAGGCTGCGACCCTTCGCCGGCTCCAAGTACACCTGATTCACGGAGATGTCGAACTGGCCCTCCCGCCACAACAGTTGACGCCCGGACGCCGAGCCCTTGATGTTGACCTTCCACAGCTGGACCGCTCCGATCGGTCCAAGGGCTTCCTTCAGGAAGAGCCCCTGGTAGTTGGTTTGCCCCGTGAGCGCTCCGATGCGAAGCCGGCGCACACCGCCCCAGGGTTGCACGATATCCGGATGATTGTCGGAGAAGCGTACCTGGTCGCGGGCGTGGAGCTGCTCGACCCTGATGTTCTGAAGCTGAACGACAGCTTCCGGCGAGGCGATCTGGATACCTTCGGAAAGGTCTGCGCCGGTCAGTAGCAGGCCTTCGACGTGGACGGTCCCGGTCTGCTTGATCAGAAGAAGACCACGGCGTTGCTCTATGGAAGCGTCGGGACCCTGGTAGGGGATCGAGATCGCGCCGCCGATGAGCACCACGTTCCGGCCGCCGAGGATGACCAGCGGGCGCCGCAGGGCAGTGTCGGGCATGCGGATCCGGTAGTCCCTGCGCGGGTCGAGCCGGATGATGCGTGGTGCCCCCGGGCGGGGGGTCAGGGTCGCGACGTCGATCGTGGTGGGGTTGGACAGACGGGGTGGGGACCAGGGCAGGAGCCCCGCCGAACCGGCGTCTGTCGCCACCGCGTCCCCGGCTCCTCGTGGACGCGCTGAGGCTGCGGCGGGCACGCTGCCACGGCCTTCGGCTGCGGAACACGCGGCGAGTCCGGAGACGGCGAGCAGGGAGGCAAGCACGACGACGCCGAGCACCATGGTGAAGTTGCGTGGTCTCATGCGCAGCTGGTGCCTGCTTCGTGGTGGTCCGTCGTGCGCGTGTACCGAGTCGTCTCGTGACGAGATCCTGCCGGCTCAGCAGCACGCGCGAAGCCAGGAGAGAAGGCCGCTCCGCGGCTCGAGCCTGTCGCGCAGGATAGCCATGCGGGACGGGCCGCGGCAAGCCGTTCTCCTTGCGGCTCCTCGTCAGCTAGCCCCGGTTCTTCATGAGTCAGTGCTGGGAGTTGCGTGAGTGACTTGGACGCGAGAGTGCTGCGGTCGGCTGGGTGGTTTGGGGAGTCTTTTGCGATCTGACGGGTTTTGGTGCGCGTCGGGGTGATGGCCGTGGCCGCGGGGTGGTGGTGTCAGTTGTCAAGGATCGGCGGGTGGTCAGGCCAGCAGCGGCAGGGCTCTGATCCGGGTGAACGCGGTGAGTAGGTCGTCGAGCCAGGGCCAGTCACGGTCCAGCCGCAGGGTCGGTCGTCGGCTGCTGGTGGTGATGCGCCCGGCGGCGCGCAGCAGCCGGTAGCGGATCGTCTTGGGGGCGGCGACGGCGAGGTCGCCGTCAAGCGCCAGCGCGGCGAAGAACGCGAACAGGTCTTGGGCGACCAGCACGAGCTGCAGCCAGATGCTGTTGATCGCGAAGTCGGCTGACGGCAGGTTGACCAGGCCGGTGTCTTTGGCGTCGCGGATGCGCTGCTCGACACGGGCGTGCGCGCGGTGACGGGCGTCGAGCACGGCGAGGTCGTCGTCGTCCTGGTCGGTGACGAACGCGGTGAAGCGGTACCCGTCGAGGTCGTCGAAGGTCTGCTGTGCGCCGGGGTGCAACGGCTCGCGGCGCAGCAGCAGCCGGGTGCCGTCGGGGTAGCCGTCCAAGTCGATCATGCCGGTGGCTTCGGCGACGTGGGCGCCATCGCGCACGACCCCGTCTTGGGTGACCGCGGGGGTCCACACGCTGGTGTGGCGGTGCAGCGTGCGGATCGCCGTGCGGATCGCGTCGGTGAGGCGGACGCTGACCGAAAACGCCACCTCCGCCTCACGCAGGTACGCCAGGAAGTCTTTGGCCGACCCGCCCGAGTCGGCACGCACGACCACGTCGACGTCGTCGGGCAGGTCGGGCAGTTGACCCAGCGCAGACTCGAACACGTCGATGTGGTCGGTGGCGGTGTTCGCGCCGGCGTTGCCGGGGCGCAGCAGCCCGGCCAGCGCTTCGCCGCTGCCGTCGCCGCGGTCGAGGTAGGCCAGCAGCGGGTGGAAGCCGTACCCGCCCTTGTACGTGCCGGCCGTGCATTCTTTGTCGGAATGCGACGTCACCAGCGTCGCGTCGATGTCGACACACAACGGCCCCGACGACGGGTCAGTCACCGCCGTCGGGGCGGCCCCAGCGTGCCCACGCCGAGGTACGCGCCGCCCTGCGCGCGGCATCCAGCCTGGCGATGGACAGTTCGTCGCCGGCCAGATCAGCCACCCGCCGCCACGCCGTGAAGTCCGACGCCACCGCCCCGAGCAGCCTGGCCTGGCCGCGCAGCACCTCGATGGCGGAGAAGTCGTCGCCGCCATCAACCAACGTCACGACCACGTCGCGCAGCACCGCGCCCGGATCGTGGACCACCCCGGCCGGACACGACGGCCTAGCCGCCGCCGACAGCGCCGCGGTCAACCCGATCCCATCGGCCAACTCGCGCACCGCCGCAGTGCCGCTACGACCCGTCAAACCCTTGCCGTCGCCGGTCACAGCGAACCCGCCGCGACGGTTGCTACGATGCACCCGCAAAGTGAACCCCCTGATCGAAGAACGCGAGCCTCAGCACCCCGCATTCTTCCCGGTCAGGGGGTCCTTGCGTGCCAACCCACCCCACTCAACCCACGACTCGATGAAGAGTCCGGGCTAAGAGCGCCAGTACCTTTCAAGAAGGGGACCAGCGATCTGCAAATCGCCGCTGGAAGGCGCCCCTCCAGCCGCGGCAACGGAACGACGTTCGATATGACGCAGGGCACAGTCCACTACGTTTGCGCTTGGAGACTCTCCGATTAGAGACAGGACTCGGGTCAATGTTTCGGCAGGGGCCCCTATGAGATCGGCGTAGGAGACCTCTAGGAACGCGTCTGGCTCCAGCAGATCGGCCGAGTCGTGAACTGCTTCCAAGCTCAACCGCCACTCCAGCAGTCCTCGTTCATAGTCGGTGTGGCACAGATTGACGAGGCCACCCAATCCGGCGCGAGCACGTGCATAGTCGCCGAGTAGCTCCCACTTGTACTTACCGTACCACCCGGCTGCGGCTGATCGTCGTGCGATCGATCGCGCGACTTCGACGCCATTTCGGACTATATGGACGAAACGCGCATCCGGAAAGTGGGCTATCAAGAAGGGGATCCGAAAGCTATTGATTGGAAGCTTTTCGACCAGCAAAGACTTACGGGATTTCATTAGTTGGAACGCGAATAGTGAATGCAGTCTTCGGCTGTCGAGGTGGCGCACATCCTGCGCGGACAGGGCGATCCTCCCCTTCCTAGCCCTCGCCTTGTTACTCCAGATGTCCGCCTCGGGATAGCAGGCGATCCACATGTGGCGCGGTTCGTTCAGATACTTGATGTGAGGGTGCTTCGATAGTAGTCCCCCGAGAGCGGTTGTGCCTGACCGTCCACAGCCTAGGATGAACAGGGGTCGATTGACCTGCCTATGAACAAATCGTGAGGCTAGCTCGATTTCGAAGCGATTCGCGCAACCCCTGAGCGTATTCCTAACAATGCTATGCAAGCAGACTCCTCCGACGCCGGGCGGCAAAGCCGCTCCCTCGCATATTCGGTCCGTGCCACCCGGGACTTTACCGCAAGGGAGCTTGGAATGGCCCGAAAGGGGTGTCATTCCGCTAGCCCCGATTCTTCATGAGCAGGCGTTGGCTGGTGCCTGAGGGGTTTGGTCATGCGGAGGGGGCGGTTCGTCCTTGGAGGGTCCGTGAGGCCGGTCTGATCGTGACTTCGCGGACGCGGTGATGCGGCGGCTTGCGCCGCGGTGATCGTGTCGGTTGTCAAGGATCAGCCGGTGGTCAAGCGAGCAGGGGCAGCGCTCTGATCCTGGCGAAGGCGCGCAGCAGTTCTTTGCGCCAGGGCCACTCGCGGTCGATGCGAAGGGTGGGTCGGCGACCGGATGTCACAATGCGTCCGGCGACGTGCAGCAGCCGGTAGCGCACGGTCTTGGGTGCGGCGACAGCGAGGTCACCGTCCAGGGCGAGGGCGGCGAAGAACGCGAACAGGTCCTGGGCGGCCAGCACGAGTTGCAGCCAGATGCTGTTGACCGCGAAGTCGGCTGACGGCAGGTTGGCCAGTCCGGTGTCTTTGGCGTCGCGGATGCGCTGCTCGACACGGGCGTGCGCGCGGTGGCGGGTGTCGAGCACGGCGAGGTCGTCGTCGTCCTGGTCGGTGACGAACGCGGTGAAGCGATGCCCGTCGAGGTCGTCGAAGGTCTGCTGTGCGCCGGGGTGCAACGGCTCGCGGCGCACCAGCAGCCGGGTGCCGTCGGGGTAGCCGTCCAAATCGATCATGCCGGTGGCTTCGGCGACATGCGCGCCGTCACGGATGTCGCCGTGCTGGGTGACCGCGGAGGTCCACACGCTGGTGTGGCGGTGCAGCGTGCGGATCGCCGTGCGGATCGCGTCGCTGAGGCGGACGCTGACCGAAAACTCGACGTCCGCCTCACGCAGGTACGCAAGGAAGTCTTTGGCCGACCCGCCCGAGTCGGCACGCACCACCACCCGCGTCGCATCGGGCAGGTCGAGCAGCTGCGCCAGCGCGGACTCGAACACGTCGATGTGGTCGCTGGCGGTGTTCGCGCCGGCGTTGCCCGGCCGCAGCAGCCCGGCAAGGCCTTCGCCGGTGCCGTCGCCGCGGTCCAGGTACGCCATCAACGGGTGGAACCCGTAGCCGCCCTTATAGGTGCCAGCCGTGCACTCCTTGTCAGAGTGCGACGTCACCAATGTCGCGTCGAGGTCGACACACAACGGTCCCGACGCTGGATCCACGACGGCCCTGGGCGCGGCGCCGGCGTGCCACGCCGCGGTGCGCGCAGCCCGACGGGCGGCATCGAGTCGGGCGATCGACAGCTCGTCGCCAGCCAAGTCAGCGACCCGGCGCCACGCCGTGGAGTCCGACGCCACGCCGCTCAGCAGACCGGCTTGGCCGCGCAGCACCTCGATCGCGGAAAAGTCGTCGCCGCCGTCGACCAGCGTCACGACCAGATCCCGCAGCACCGCTCCCGGGTCGTGCACCACACCGGCGCGACATGACGGCTTCGCCGCAGCCGACAGCGCCGATGTCAACCCGATCCGGTCGGCCAGCTCCCGCACCGCCGCCGTGCCACTGCGGCCCGTCAACCCCTTGCCGTCACCGGTGACGTCGAACCGGGCCGGCCGCTTGTTACGCTGCACCCGCAAGGTGAACCCCCTGATCGAAGAACACGGATCTCGACAACCCGGATTCTTCCTGGTCAGGGGGTCTTTGCGTCCGAACCGGCCCCGCTCACCCAGCGGTACACATGAAGAGACGGGGCTAGCGAACCTGCTGCGACATGTACCCGGGCGAGACGTAGTTCCGACCCGGCACGGAGGGTGGGCAGTAGTCCCCGCCGGGTGGATCGCCTTCATAGATGCGAGCCGCCGCCTTGTCGTTCCAGCCACGGTGCTGCACGCGGCCGTAGAAGTCCAGATCGCGAGGGAACTTCACATACGTCCCGAGATCGTCAGACTGGACGGGCTGGCTCTTCATGAGGTTCACGTTGTCCGCTCCTCCGAAGATGTGGTCCTCCAAGAAGACGACGTTGCCGTTGGCGAAGCTGCGGCCGTAGTGGTTGAGCCACACGGTCCCGTTGTCGACTCGGATGGGTCCGTCCTCGGTCTCCGACCACCACAGCAGCGCGGCTTCCCGCGCCTTCCCGTGGATGTTGACCCTGCGGAGTCGAACCAGTCCCTGGACGCGGGCTGGTCGGCCCTCTCGGAGTGCCTCGGACGTGTCCAGCTTCAGGCCCTGATAGCCGGCGCCGGTGGTCGGGTCGCCGGTGGCGCCGATCGTGAACTTATCGATGCGCGATTCCTTGAAGGTTGCGTAAGGTTGGAAGCCGTCGGCGTGAGCCAGTGACTGTGCTCCGAAGGTCTCCACCACATGGACGTTCTGGATCTGGATGATCGCCTTCGGATCTCCGCCGGCAATGACATCGTTCAACCCGGGTCCGTCGAAGAGCACACCTTCAACGTGGATGATGCGCCCATCGACCGTCGGTTGATTCACCTTGTCCCAGTTGATGGCGCGCAACTCCAGCGCGGGGTCGTCCACAGCGGACGACCCTGAGTGGGTGATGCGCCCCCCCAGCTTGTAACCGCCCGTGCCGTCCGGCTG
>JACCVM010000185.1 GCA_013698135.1 Euzebyaceae bacterium
CGTTGGCCCCGTCACCAAGGTCTTGGTTGGGGGACTCACCGTTGCAGTCGCCGAGCGGAGTCGCGCCCGCAACGGCGCGCAACTCGATGTCGATGACATCGTCGATCAGACGGCGCCCGTTGGGGAAGCCGTCGGCGTCGCCACCCAGCAGACCGGCACGGCTCTGCGCGCGGACCGGGAGGGTGGGAGCGATGGAGGTATTCAGTCGCAGCATCTCCGAAGGCGTGCCGCCCTCGACCTGGTTGAGGCCTTCGATGCCGGTCAGGAAGATCTCGACAAGATCGTTGCGCGGCTTGTCGACGTCCGGGAAGCAGGTGAAGCCACCCCCGGGCGTGTACAGCTCAGCGACGAGGTTGTCGAGGTCGGTGTTCTTCACGTACTTGAGGAACTGCGCGTCGTCGCGCGGTTCGGAGTTGTTGAAGCGGTTCTTGTCACGCAGCGGGATGACCAGCTCGTTGACGAGTGGCTGTCCAAGCCGGGAGACCTGGACCCAGGGACCGTTGCTTCTCAGGAACCCGCCGTTGAACCCGCCGCCGCCGTTGCCCGTGAGGACACGGGTCTTGCGCCGGTAGGTGGTCGAGTAGACGCCAATGACGGGCTGGCCCTTGCTCTCACGCAGCTCGTGCTTGGGCACCTGCAGGGCGATGGAGTTCACATTGAAGCCGAAGGTGCCGTTCTTGCCGGCAGCGGGCTCCAACGGGATGTCGTGTGCGGCGTTGAACGGCCGCAGACCGCCCAGGTCGAACACGGCGCCGATGTCGAACTGGAACGCCTCATCGCGCTGCCCGGCGAACACCTTGCCTCCACCGCGAAGATGGCGGACGCCGGCCTGGGCCAGCCTCGCGTAGTTGTCTGTCGTCCTCGGGCCGACGTTGTTGGGCGGCGAAGGCAGGTTCCTGCCGAGCACCTTCCTACGGCCGTTCTTCACCTTGGTGACCGTGTAGGTCTGGCGGATGTTGAAGTTCGGGTCGTTGAGCGAAGTGATCGGCCCGGTTCCGTACAGGAACGTGTCCTTGTTGCGGATGTGCGTCCTGAAGCGGAACTGGTAGACGATGTCGTCGATCGCGTCACCGTCGTTGTCGATGTTGATTTCGTAGAGGACGTCCTCGCCGAAGTTGTAGAAGTTGGGTCCGCCCGCAGGCTCCTGGAACGGAATCCAGTTGGAGATGAGGGTGACGGTGTTCGGCTTGTCGGGGCTGACGAACGCGTAGACGTCCGTGTTGTCCGCGACGGGGTCCTCGGTGATCAGGGGTGCTTCACGGTGACTGGAGGCGCCGACGCTGGAGAGCATCGACAAGCCAGTGCCACGGTAAGGCCCAACGCGGCGAACGCGCGCCAGGCAAACGGACGGGTTTGGGTCATTCGGTCCTCCTCGAAAGTGTGCACAACATCTTGTTTCAGCCGTCTCGGCCTGGGGGACCACGCGCCTGGCAGGCCCAGGTCACGGGCGCGCCTCCAACACGCCGACGACGGTCCAGTGATCCGCAACGGGCGCGAGGACGACCCGCATCGGGGTCGGTCCATCGAAGGCCACGCTGCGCATCTGTGCCAGGGCTTCGGCTCCGTAGGCGGCGATGAACGGCTGGCCGTCGGTGACGTCGGTCAGCGGTTCCATCACACCGGCCGAAAACTCGGCGTCCATGCCGCACAGGGACTCGGCGAGGTCACTGTCCCCGAGCAGGCCGCCGGGGTGCTGGTGGGCCTTCTCGCAGGCCAACCGGTCGGTTACCCAGGTCGTGGCCGCGTCCGTGGCTCCTTGGTCCGACGGATACAGCCACTTGATGGCGCCCTCGGTGTAGGCGACCCGCCAACCGTCGGACTGCGGGCGCACCGTCCAGGTGGCGTTGGCTCGAGGCGGGACGAGGCCGACGATCTCGTCGAGCGTTGACCGCAGCCGCAGTGCCGTGGTGGCCTGGACATCACCCTCGGTGGCTCGCAGGCTCTTCAGCCGGAAGCCCGTGATGGGCGGCAGGTCGGCGTGCGACGCGATCCAGCCTTCCCGGCCGCCGAAGGCCTCCTGGTCCTGCGCCGACAAGAAGCCGTAGGACGTTGCGAAGTCACCTGCCACTTCCGCGTCGAGGAATCCCGTGACGGCGTCGCGGGCGCGCGCCGCGACGGCGGGAGATGGTGGCTCGCCTTCGGCATCGCCTGCGTCAGACTCGTCCGCCTGACTGGTCTGGGGCGCGACCGGCAGCTGGGTGGCCGACGACACCGGATCGGTCTGCGGTGCTCGTGGCCGAGCGATCCAACTGGCAAGGCCTACACCAAGGAGCAGTCCCACGATCAGGACGGCGATCGTGCGCAGGGTTCCCGTCGAGCCCGGTCCGCTGGTTTGCAATCCGCATCCTTCGTGTCGAGCCCGGCGCGTGTGTCCATGCACACGACGTGCAGGCCAAGCCCTGCGGCCGCTGTGGGCCGTCGAACTGGCCTGCCGGTTGCCGGGTGTGCTTTCGGTTCGGCGCTGGTTCGTTCGCCAACCGCACAATGTGCTGGTGGGCGCCTGATTCAGCTGCTCCGGAAGCCGACCTGCTGGCAGTTGTCAACCGTCCGCAGCGGGCCATCCGCAAGGCCGTCCCAGAAACCTGGGGGATGGCGGGACACCCCCGAGTGGTGTGCCGTCTGGCGCGCCGGCGGATTCCGTCCTACGCGGTGACGCTCATTGGGGGTAGGGTCGCGGCGGTGGGGGCTACGGGGGTGGGTTTCGCGAGTGAGCTTGCGGGGTTGTGTGCCCGCAGGCCGGAGGCTGCTGCCCTGCGCCTGGCCGCGCTGGGATGCCTTGACGACACCCTGGACTTCGATGCCGCCTGCATCGGCACCCTTGACCCCTCCAGTGGGATCGTGACCAGCGTCGTCACCCGCGGCCTGCCTGCCGTGCGAGCCTGGCGGTTTCTCCAAGCGCAGGCACCGGGTAACGCCGGCTGGTCGGCGGTGCGCCTGCAGCTGGTCGCCGACGGCGTGGCCTGGGGCAGCATGGTGCTGCTGCGCAAGCCCGGCCGAGCAGAGGTCTCCGCGCGGGAGGCCGCAGCCCTGGCGATGGCTGGTCCGTTGCTCGGGGCGGCGCTGCGCGATGCCGCGCCAGGGCCGGCGTGGGAGGGGGAGCTGGTCAACCGGCCGGGTACCGTCGTCGTCGGCGGGGATGGTCTGCCAACGCGCATGACTGACACCGCTCGCCGCCTGCTTCGCGAGCTGGCTGGACTCGACGACCCGTCCCCGGGCGTGCTGCCTACCGTCGTCAGTGCCACGGCCTCGCGAGCTCTCGAACGGGGCGCTGCCACCAGGGCGCGGGTGTACAGCCTGGGCCGACGCTACCTGGGGGTGACCGCCGAGTGCCTACCCGGCCAAGGGCCCCGGGGCGACGTCGCTGTCGTGGTCGAGCCCGCCCGACCCGACGAGATCGCGGCGGCGATGCTGTACACGGCTCCGATGACGCCACGCGAGCGTCCGTGGCGGCGCTGGTCGTGCAAGGGCGGTCCACGGCGGAGATGGCTCTGGCCTTGGGCATCAGCAAGTGGACGGTGCAAGACCATCTCAAGGTCGTCTTCGACCGGCTCGGAGTACGCAGTCGACGGGAGCTGGTGAGCCGGCTGCGAGGCGTCTAGCGCTCAGGTAGCGAAGCGATAGCACACCTGTATAAGAGCTCAGGTAGCGGCAACGCACCGATCTAGCGCGCCGTGTCGGGGCGGTGGCGCCGGGGCTCGTCTTCCTCCTCGACGGCGTCGAGCAGGATCACCGCATGGTCCCGAGCTTCGCTGGTCAGCACCGGCGGTGTCGAGGGCAGCTCGGCGATGAGGTCGAGCAACTCGGCGATGCGGAGCACGGTGCCGGCATCGAGGGT